>NZ_JBEXUP010000005.1:0-147072 GCF_040614375.1 Nonomuraea sp. NPDC005983 | reverse complement strand
GTTCGCCAAGCGCGACGCCGCGCGGGCCGCGGAGCTGCTGGCCGGGCTGCTCCTGCTGGAAGGCGATCCGGCCGGGGCGGCGACCTCGCTCGGGATGAGCCAGGTCATCCGCGGCGTGTTCGACGAGGGCAACCCGGAGCTGCGCGACCTGGTCGCCGAGCTCAGGGCGCGGCTCGGCGACGCGGAGTACAGGGAGGCGTACCGCCAGGGGGCCGGGCTGCCGAGGGACGTCGCGATGAACCGGTTGACGGAGGCCGCCGGCTCGTCCTGACGGGCTCGCGCAGGACCGCCAGGCCCGCGTGGGGCTGTCAGCCACGCTTAGGACCGCCAGGCCCGCGTAGGGAGCGTCAGGCACCTGACGGCCTCGCGTGGCGGATGTCAGGCCGTTGTCGGGTGCCTATCAGCGCGGCCGGACATCGTTGGCGCCATGACCAGCCCCCTCCCCGCCGTGGCGCCCACGAGCGCCACCGCTCGATCGCTCGCGCCGGACCTGGCACGCGGCTTCATGCTGCTGCTGATCGCCTTGGCGCACGCGCCCGCGTTCGTCAGCCACCGGGATCTCGGCCCGTCCGCGCTCAACACCGCCGCCGAGTTCGTCAGGTCCCTGCTCGCCGAGAACCAGGCCCGCCCGATGTTCGTCTTCCTCTTCGGCTATGGGCTGGGACAGCTGTACCAGCGCCGGCGCGCGCGGGGCGGCGACTGGACGTCCACCAGGAAGCTGTTGCGCCGCAGGAGTCTCTGGCTGATCGTCATCGGCTTCGCGAACACGGTGGTGCTGGTGCCGTTCGACGTCGTCGCGGTCTACGGGCTGACGCTGCTCGTGCTCGCGCCGCTCGTCCGGGCCCGCGACTCGGTGCTGTGGTGGACGAGCGCTCTGACCCTCGTCCCCGCGACCGCCCTGCTCGCGTGGCAGAGCGTGACGGCCCTGGCCGCCGCCGCCGGCGGCACCCCCATCACCATGGCGCAGTACATGGAGCCCGACCTCGTCGCCCATCTCGTCGCCAGCATCCCGTCCTGGCCGGTGGAGACTGCCGTGTCGACCGTCATGGTGGTGCCGGGCATGCTGATGGGCATCTGGGCCTCCCGGCGCCGGATCCTCGACGAGCCCGAGCGCCACGCGCCGCTGCTGCGTCGCGTCACCGTGATCTTCATCGGGGTGTCCGTCATCGGCAGGCTCCCCATGGCCCTGCTGCTGACCGGCGCGTGGACGACCGCCTCCACGCCCGTGGCCTGGGCGGTCGCCGTCGCGCACGACCTGACCGGCTACCTCGGCGGCATCGGCATGGCCGCCGCCGTCGGGCTCGTCGCGATCAGGCTCGGCCGCGGCCACGGCCCCCTCACCACCGCCCTCACGGCGCTGGGCCAGCGGTCGTTGACGTTCTACCTGCTCCAGTCGGTGGTGTGGCTGGCCCTGTTCTACCCGTTCACCCTGGACCTGCGGGACGACATGGGCTCCGCCGCCACCTTCGGGATCGCCGTCGCCCTCTGGGCGGTCTCGGTCCTGCTGGCCGAGTGGATGCGCCGGGCGGGCCACCGCGGCCCGGCCGAGGTGCTGCTGCGACGGCTGTCATACCGATGACGCGCTCGTGCGCTAGCCGCTCGCTGCCTGCTCCATGAGCGACTTCACGCAGAAACTGTGGTCGAAATCACGCAAGCCGCACGAAAGTAATCTGCAAGCGCACCCGTCTACCGTCTACCAGCGGAGCGTCAGCGGTACTGAAAAGTTCTTGAACAACGAAGAGGCCCCGGCTCTTGCGAACCGAGGCCTTCTTTCGTCAGTGTGGGTCTGCCGATTTCATCGGTGACCCGAAGTGGGCGAGGAGGGATTTGAACCCTCACGTCCTTTCGGACACACGGACCTGAACCGTGCGCGTCTGCCGTTCCGCCACCCGCCCTTGTGGGTGCTGAGAAACAGTAGCACGGAACAGCCGGTGCTACTGAACCCGGATACGATCGCATAAGACACGGGAGCGGAGGAGCTGGGCGCGACGCCGACGAGCGCCGGGATCGCCGCCGCGTGGTAGAGCGGAAACCAGGCGTCCAGCCTGCCTGGGGCCGCGATCATATGCACGGAGGAAGGGAGGTACCCGGTGGGAGTCCTTCAGCGCTTCGAGCGAAGGCTCGAAGGCTTGGTTGAGGGGGCCTTTGCGCGGGCGTTCAAATCTGACCTTCAACCGGTCGAGGTCGCCAGCGCGGTTCAGCGGGAGATGGACGAGCGCGCGGCGATCGTCGCCCAGGGTCGAACGCTCGTGCCCAACGACTTCGTGGTCGAACTGTCCACGACCGACAGCGAACGGCTTGAGGTCTACACCGACAGCATCAGCCATGAGCTGGCCAACCTCGCCAGGGAGTACGCCAAGGAACAGGGCTACTCCTTCGTGGGACCGGTCCGGGTCCGCTTCGAGACCGCCGCAGACCTGGCTGTGGGCTTGTTCCGCATCCGGTCGGGCGTCATCCGCGGCGCGACGGTCGAGCAGGACGAGATCCGCCAGCCGGCGAGCGACCTGCCCCCATCACGTCCCAACGCGTTCAACGGGCGGCCCAGGCTGCTCGTATCCACTCAGGACGACCCGCAGGGCGACCGCTCCTACGAGCTCACCACTCCGGTGACGTTGCTCGGCAGGGGCACCGACTGCGATCTTCGTCTCGTCGACCCCGGCGTCTCGCGGCACCACGCGGAGCTGCGCGTCGAGGGTCACCAGGTGGCTCTCGTCGATCTAGGGTCGACGAACGGCACCTTCGTCAACGGCCAGCCGGTACGCAGGATCGAGCTCCAGAACGGCACGCGAGTGACTCTGGGGCGCACGACTCTGGTGTTCCGGCGCGATTAGGGGTAGACAAACGGTCCATGTCCGAGCTCACGCTGCTGCTGATCCGGCTCGCCTTCCTGGCGGTGCTGTGGTTCTTCGTCATTGCCGCAGTCGGCGTGATCCGGACAGACTTGTTCGGATCACGTACGGCTCCGGCGGGTCCGCGAAAGAGTGCGAAACCCGCCAAACCGGCGGCCAAGCCCAAGAGCAAGAAGGGCGAGCCACGCCAGCTCGTTGTGACAGGTGGCCCGCTGCAGGGCACCACCATTAACCTCACGGAGACGCCCATCACCATTGGCCGGGCGAACAACGCCACGCTGGTAGTCAGCGATGACTACGCTTCCAGCCAGCATGCCCGGCTCTTCCCTCAGGACGGTCAGTGGATCGTGGAAGATCTCGGCTCGACCAACGGCACGTATCTTGACCGCTCGAAAGTCACCCGTCCGACCCCGGTGCCGCTCGGTGTTCCGATCCGCGTCGGCAAGACAGTCATTGAATTGCGCAAATGACCATCGCACTCCGCTACGCCGCCCGCTCGGACGTCGGCCTCCTCCGCGAAGGGAACGAGGACTCGGCGTACGCTAGCGGCCGCCTGCTTGCCGTCGCCGACGGCATGGGCGGGCACGCACACGGCGAGGTGGCGAGCTCCGTCGCCATCGCCGCAATGGCCTCTCTGGAAGAGGCCCAGCCGGGGGGTGACCTGCTCAACGCCATCGAGGCAGCGGTACGCGACGCCAACCGCAAGCTGCACGAGATGGTGGGGCGGGATCCCAGCCTCAAGGGCATGGGCACGACACTCACCGCCATGCTCTGGCACGGCACCCAGGTCGCTCTGGTGCACGTCGGCGACTCGCGCGCCTACCTGCTCAGACGCGGGGAGCTGTACCAGATCACCCACGACCACACGCTGGTGCAGCAGCTGGTCGACGACGGGCGCATCACCCCCGAGGAGGCGGCCACCCACCCGCAGCGGTCGATCCTGCTGCGGGCGCTCGACGGCAGCGGTGAGGTCGATCCCGATCTCAGCCTGCGCGAGGCGCAGGTGGGCGACCGCTATCTGCTGTGCTCCGACGGCCTGTCGGGCGTGGTGAGCGCGGAGACGCTGCACGCCACGCTCACCAACATCGACGACCCGGAGGAGGTCGTCCGCCAGCTCATCGACCTGGCCAACAGGGGCGGCGGGCCCGACAACATCACCTGCGTGCTCGCCGACGTGGTGGAGTTGACGGAGGGGCAGCAGGTGCCCACCGAGGCCGCCGTCGTCGGCGCGGCGGGCATGAACCGCCTGCGGGCGAACTCTCCCGACAACACCTCGCCGGGGCGGGCGAGCGCGGTGACCGCGCCCCAGCCGGTGATGGCCGTCGACGACGACTACGACGAGCCGGAGCCGGAGGTGGCCCGGCGACCGGCCAAGCGCCGCCGGGCGTGGCCTCTCCTGGTCTCCGTCTTCGGTGTGGCCGTCGTCGCGGTCGGCGCCGGCGGCTACTTCGGCTGGCAGTGGACCCAGGACCAGTTCTACGTCGGGGCGAGGGGCGACGAGGTCGTCGTCTTCCAGGGGATCCAGCAGGAGGTCGGGCCGATCCGGTTCTTCTCGGTCGTGCAGAGCACCGGCAAGGCGCTGTCCAAACTCTCGCCCCTCGACCAGGCGCTGATCAAGGACGGCATCCCGGTCACCAACGTCGCCGAAGGCATGACGAGGATCAACAACTTGAAGTTCTCGACGGACCAGAAGGACGCTTCCACGGCGAGCCCGTCGCCGGACCCCAGCGCGACGAAGGCGAAGCCGCAGTAGATGAGTGACCTGGCAGCCCCCTCCGTCGCCATGCCCGCCAAGCGGCGCGTGACCCAGCTGGTCATGCTCGGGTTCGCGGTCCTGATCACCATGGCCGCCTACGCCAACGTCGGGCTCGCCGTCGACGGCAAGATCCCCTCGGGCATGCTGACCTACGGCCTGGGCCTGGGCGTGTTCATGCTGGCCGCGTACCTGGTGCTGGCCAAGTTCGCGCCGTGGGCCGACCCTCTCCTCCTTCCTCTGGTCACGCTGGTCAACGGCATCGGCCTGGTGATGATCTACCGGCTCGAGGTCGCGGGCGCCGGCGGCGCCTCCGCCACCAACCAGCTCATCATGACCGGCGCGGGCGTGGTTCTGTTCGCCATCACGCTGATCGTGCTGCGCGACCACCGCGTGCTGCAGCGGCTGACGTACACCGCGGGCTTCGCCGGGCTGTTCCTGCTGGTCTCGCCGCTGATCCCCGGGCTGGGCAAGAGCGTCAACGGCGCCAGGATCTGGATCGGCTTCGGCGCCGCCAGCATCCAGCCCGCAGAGCTGGCCAAGATCGCGCTCGTCGTCTTCTTCGCGGGCTACCTCGTGGCCAAGCGCGACGTGCTGGCCCTGGCCGGGCGCCGGTTGCTCTTCATCGACCTGCCCCGCGCCCGCGACCTCGGCCCGGTGCTCATCACCTGGGCGGTCAGCCTGGGCGTGCTGGTGCTGCAGAAGGACCTCGGCTCCTCGCTGCTGCTGTTCGGCACGTTCATCGTGATGCTGTACATCGCCACCCAGCGCACGTCCTGGGTGCTGATCGGCATCCTGCTGTTCGTCGGCGGCGCGTTCATCGCCAGCCAGATCTTCGACCACGTGCACGCCCGCATCGAGGTCTGGCTCGACCCCGGCAACCAGCAGTTCTTCGACCGCGAGCTCGGCGGCAGCGCCCAGCTCATGCAGGGCATGTTCGCGATGGGCGCGGGCGGCATCCTCGGCACGGGCCTGGGCCAGGGCCACCCCTCCCTCATCCCGCTGTCGTTCTCCGACTTCATCTTCGCCGCCACCGGCGAGGAGCTCGGCCTGACCGGCCTGATGGCGCTGCTCATGGTCTACGCGCTGATCGTGGAGCGGGGGCTGCGCACCGCGATCGCGGCGCGCGAGCCGTACACCAAGTTGCTGGCGGGCGGCCTGTCGTTCATTCTGGCCTGGCAGGTGTTCATCATCGTCGGCGGCGTGACGAACCTCATCCCGCTGACCGGCCTGGTCACCCCGTTCATGTCCCAGGGCGGCTCGGCGTTGCTGGCTAACTGGGTGCTTATCGCCCTCTTGGTACGCATGTCTGATGCGGCCAGGCGGCCTCCGCCCCAGGCGATCCAGAACGAGGGAATGACGCAGGTGTTCCAGCGATGAACGGCACTCTGAAGCGCGCGGCCGTGGCCTGCCTGGCCATGTTCGCGCTCCTCATGATCAACGTGAACTACGTTCAGGCCTACAAAGCGGACGAGCTGAGTTCCGACGCGCGCAACAGGCGTAACTTCTACGAGCGCTACGCCGTGGAGCGCGGCCGGATCACCGCGAGCGGCAAGGCGATCCTCGCGCAGTCGGTGGAGACCAAGGACAAGCAGTTCAGGTTCATCAGGGAGTACTCCGACGGCAAGCTGTACGCGCACGTCACCGGCTTCTTCTCGCCGGAGAGCGAGTCAGCCATCGAGCGGTCGGAGAACGCGCTGCTCGACGGGTCCAGCCCCGACCTGCTGCTGAGGCGGAGCATCGACCTGTTCACCGGCGAGCCCACCAAGGGCGCCAACGTCGACCTGACCATCAACCCCAAGGCGCAGAAGGCGGCCTACGACGCGCTGCGCCAGAGCGGCAAGCGCGGCGCGCTGGTCGCGCTGAACCCCAAGACCGGGGCCATCCTGGCGATGGTGTCGCTGCCGACGTACGACCCGGCCGAGCTGTCGGGCACCGACAAGAGCAAGGTGTTCCCCCGGTACGACGAGCTGGCCAAGGCCGACGGCCAGCCGCTGCTGAACCGGACGATCGCCCAGACCTACCCGCCCGGCTCCACGTTCAAGGTCGTGACGGCCGCCGCGTACCTGGAGGACGACTCCGGCCGCGGCCCGCAGACGGTCGTCCCCGCGCCGCAGCGCCTCCCGCTGCCCGGCACCACCATCAGCCTGCCCAACTACGGCGGCGCGGCCTGCGGCGCCGGGCAGGTGCCGCTGGTGTTCGCGCTGGAGAAGTCCTGCAACACGCCGTTCGGCAAGATCGGCATGGACCTCGGCTACGACAAGATGCGGGAGCAGACCGAGAAGTTCGGCATGGGCCAGCCGATCTCCGTCCCGATGTCGGTGACCAACAGCGACTTCGGGCCCGAGGAGGACAAGGCGGCGCTCGCCATGGCCTCCATCGGCCAGCGCAGCAACCGGATGACGCCGTTGCAGATGGCCATGATCGCCGCGGGCATCGCCAACGACGGCAAGGTGATGAAGCCGTACCTGGTCAACAAGATCAGCGACGCCAAGGGCGACTCGATCAACGAGGCCAAGCCCGAGGAGCTGTCGGAGGCGGTCAGCTCCGAGACGGCGGGCAAGCTGCGCGAGATGATGGTCAGCGTCGTCAACAACGGCACCGCCAACCTGGCGCAGGTCCCGGGCGTCCAGGTGGCGGGCAAGACAGGCACCGCGGAGACCAGCGACGGCAAGCCCCCGCACGCCTGGTTCATCTCCTTCGCGCCCGCCAACGACCCGCAGATCGCGCTCGCGGTCATCGTCGAGTCCGGCGCGGCCAACGTCGGCGCGGAGGCGACAGGCGGCCACACGGCCGCTCCGATCGCGAAGGCCGTGATGGAGGCGGTGCTGTCCCGGTGATTGACGGTAACGTGCTGGGTCATGCGGCTGGGTAACCGCTACCTCCTGCTCTCCCGCATCGCCTCGGGCGGTATGGGGGACGTCTGGCGTGCCCGTGACGAGCTGCTCGGCCGCGAGGTCGCCGTCAAGGTGCTGCGCAGCCACATGCACGCCGACCACACCTTCCTCGACCGCTTCCGCAACGAGGCCCGCATCACCGCCGCCCTGGCCGACCCGGCCATCGCCCAGATCTTCGACTACGGCGAGCAGAGCGACCTGGCCTACCTGGTGATGGAGCTGGTGCACGGCGAGCCGCTGTCGGCCATCCTGGCGCGCAACCGCTCCCTCGGCCCCGAGGTGACGCTGGACGTCGTCCACCAGACCGCCAAGGCGCTGCACGCCGCGCACACCGCCGCGGTGATCCACCGCGACATCAAGCCGGGCAACCTGCTCGTCACGCCCGAAGGCGCGATCAAGGTGACCGACTTCGGCATCGCCCGCGCGCTGGAGGCGGCGCCGGTGACGCAGACGGGCACCGTGCTCGGCACCGCCCAGTACGTCAGCCCCGAACAGGCGCAGGGCCTGCCGCTCACGCCGTCCACCGACCTGTACTCGCTCGGCGTGGTGGCCTACGAGTGCCTGGCCGGGCGCACCCCGTTCAGGGGCGACACCCAGGTGGCGATCGCGCTCCAGCACCTGAACGAGCCGCCGCCACCGCTCGGCGTCGACGTGCCCGCCGCGGTGCGCGAGCTGGTCATGGCGCTGCTGGCGAAGGAGCCGGGGCAGCGTCCGGGCTCCGCCCTGGAGGTCGCCGACCGGGCGTACGTGCTGCGCGATTCGCTGGCCAGCGTCGAGCAGGGCGCCGACCTGAGCATGCTCACCGACCCGGGCGGCTTCCGCGTCCGCCAGCCGCAGACCGAGCCGACCACCGACGACCTCGGCAGAGCCGACACCGAGCTGCATGAGCCGCCCACCATGCCGCCCACCATGCCGCCCACCATGCCGCCCGCCTCGCCCTCGCCCCGGCGGTCGAGGGGCAGGCGGACCCTGGCGCTGGTGGCGGCGGCGGGCTGCGTGGCGGCGGTGGGGCTCAGCGCCATCACGCTGGCGCAGAGCCGGCCGACGACACCGACGCCGCCGGATGTCGCCGACCCCACCGAGTCTGTACTGTTCACACCGGTGCAGAAGCCGCCGCGCACCAAGACACCGCACACGCGCAGACCCCCTGCGGTTCCGGCAAAGTCGACGCGGCCGGTAACCTCACGGTCGGCTACCGTAAGCACGTCGGCTTCTCCGACCAAGAAGCCGACACCCAAACCGACCCCGACCATTCGTACCCCGACCCCAACACCAACCCCAACGCCCACCACCACGCCGACAACACCGACACCGAGCGCCTCACCAGACCCGGGTCACACAAACCCGGCTGATGGCGGGACGTCATGAAACGCGGGGTCGATGATGGAGACCGGTGGCCCCCGATCAGGGCCGGATGCCGGAGGCGTACACCGGAGGCGAAAGCCGGAGGCCGGTACTCAAGATGAACGGTAAGGGACAGTGCAGGAAATGACTCAGCCTCGGCGACTCGGAGGCCGTTACGAGCTCGACGGTGTCGTCGGGCGTGGCGGCATGGCCGAGGTGTATCGCGCCCGAGACATCCGACTGGACCGCATAGTCGCGATCAAGACGCTCCGATCGGACCTGGCGCGAGACCACACCTTCCAGGCCCGTTTCCGTCGTGAGGCGCAGTCGGCGGCTTCGCTGAACCACCCGGCCGTCGTCGCGGTCTACGACACCGGCGAGGACGTCACCGACGGCACTCCCGTGCCCTACATCGTGATGGAGTACGTCGACGGGCGCACGCTGCGCGACCTGTTGCGCCAGGACCGGCGGCTGCTGCCCGAACGCGCCTCCGAGCTGGTCGACGGCATCCTGCGCGCTCTCGACTACAGCCACCGCGGCGGCATCGTGCACCGCGACATCAAGCCCGCGAACGTCATGATCACCCGCAACGGCGACGTCAAGGTGATGGACTTCGGCATCGCCAGGGCGATGGCCGACTCGGCCGCGACGATGACGCAGACCGCGCAGGTGATAGGGACCGCCCAGTACCTGTCGCCCGAGCAGGCCCGCGGCGAACGCGTCGACGCCCGCAGTGACATCTACTCCACCGGCTGTGTGCTGTACGAGCTGCTCACCGGGCAGCCCCCCTTCACCGGCGACTCCCCGGTGGCGATCGCCTATCAGCACGTCCGCGAAGAGCCGATCCCGCCGTCCCAGATCGACCCGCAGATCCCGCCGTGGGCCGACGCCATCGTGCTCAAGGCCATGGCCAAGGACCCTGCGCACCGCTACCAGAGCGCGGGCGAGATGCGGGCCGACATCCAGCGGGCGATGTCCGGCATGCCGGTCGACGCGCAGACGACGGCGATGACGACCAACTACAACGCCGGCACCCGTATGATGACGGCCACCCAGTCGGCCGCCGGCCCCGCCACCCAGCGCACCGGCGCCGTCCCGCCGTACGAGTACGACGACGAGGGCGGCGGCGGCAGGCACGGCGGGCGCAGGCGGGCCAGCGGCGGAGGCAACAAGGCGGTCAAGACGGCCGCCTGGATCCTCGTCCCGCTGCTGGTCATCGGCGCGTTCATCGGCGTCGGCTACGCGTTCCTCAGCTCCGACGAGAACACGACCGGGCAGCAGATCTCGATCCCTGAGCTGGCCACTCAGGACGCCAAGGCCGCGGCCGCCCAGCTCACCAATCTGAAGCTGAAGCCCGAGGTGGTCGAGCAGAACAGCGACGAGGACCCCAAGGGCACGGTGATCAAGACCGATCCCCCTGCGGGCACCAAGGTCGACGAGGGCGCCACGGTCAAGCTGATCGTGTCCAAGGGGCCGGAGAAGGTGAAGGTGCCCGACGGCCTGGTCGGCGTGACCGTCGAAGAGGCCAAGAGCATCCTCGACCAGGCCAAGCTGGTCGGCTCCGTCAAGTTCATGACGTCGAGCAAGCCGCAGGGCAAGGTCATCAAGACCGACCCGCCGGCGGGCGAGTCGATCGAGAAGAACGGCACCGTCGCGCTCTACGTGCCCAAGGAGCTGACCGAGGTCCCCGACGTGAGCGGGCTGACCGAGCAGGACGCCGTCAAGGCCGTCAGAGGCGCGGGCTTCCGGGCGCAGGTCCGCAAGATGGCCAGCGACCAGCCCGAAGGCACGGTGATCCAGCAGAACCCGCCTGGAGGCACCAAGCTCAACCCGGGCACCACCATCACGATCGTGGTCTCCACCGGCCCTGACACGCAGCAGCCGACGGAGCAGCCCACTGATCAGCCGACGGACCTGCCGACCGAGCAGCCGACCGACACGAACACGGATGACCCCACCCAGGACGAACCGCCTGGCGACGACGGCGTCCTGAACGGCTGACGAGCGTGAGAAGGGCCGCCCTCCCCGTGGAGGGCGGCCCTTTCACATGAAGAAGCGTCCCCGCCGCTCGGGGGCGACGGCGGGGACGCTCATCTGTGTGTCGTTCGCGGGCCGACCGGCGTTACACGATCCGGCGCAACCAGTTCGCCAGGAGCGTGTGGCCGTGCTCCGACAGCACCGACTCGGGGTGGAACTGCACGCCCTCGACGGGGGCCGTGCGGTGGCGCAGGCCCATGATGACGCCGTCGTCGGTGCGGGCGGTCACGTCCAGCACCTCGGGGACGGTGTCGGGACGCACGGCGAGCGAGTGGTAGCGGGTCATCCGCACCGGGGAGGGCAGCGTGTCGAACACGCCCAGACCGTCGTGGACGATCGCGCTCGTGCTGCCGTGGACGAGCTCGGGGGCGCGGGACACGGTCGCCCCGAAGGCCACGGCGATCGCCTGGTGCCCCAGGCAGACGCCGAGCAGCGGCAGGCCACTCTCGGCGGCGCGCTGGACGAGCGGGACGCTCACGCCTGCCGCCTCCGGCGTGCCGGGGCCCGGGCTGACGAGAACGCCGTCGAAGCCGTCGGCGTCGCTCACGCTGACCTCGTCGCGGGGGCGCACGTCGCAGGTGGCGCCCAGCTCGCGCAGGTACTGCACGATGGTGTGGACGAAGCTGTCGTGGTTGTCGACGACGAGCACGCGGGTCATGTTCTTACGGTCACCTCGTCGAGTGTCACCGCGGGTTCCAGGAGCGGGAACACCGCATACCAGAGTACGACGCCGACGGCGATGACCAGCACCGCGGCCGTGAGCAGCCGGGTGCCCGTGTTGCCGGGCAGCCTGCGCCAGATCCAGCCGTACATGTCAGTCCTTTCTCGGCTCGGTCTTCTCGAGCACGCCGTAGACGATGAGCCGCTCGGCCGCCGAGTACTCGGGATGGCAGGTGGACAGCGTGATGTAGGCCCTGATCGGCTTGGTGTCCGGCTTGCCGGGGACAGGGGCGATGGCGCTGATCTCGCTGGGATCCACGATGTTCTGCGCGGTGACGCGGTAGGTGTAGCGGGCCTCGCGGGCGTCCACGATGATCTCGTCGTCGCGTTGCAGCTTGTCGATCTCGTTGAAGGGGGCCGCGTAGGTGGTCCGGTGCCCTGAGATGACGAAGTTTCCGATCTGGCCCGGCAGGGCGCTGCCCGGATAGTGGCCTGGGCCCTTCTTGAGGTGCTCGGCGTCGACGCCCTCGACCACGGCGTACTTGTAGTCGCGGCCGAGCCTGGGGATGCGCAGCATGGCCACGGCCCGGCCCAGCTCGATCTTGCCGAGCTTCTGCGCGCCCTGCTCCTCGGCCAGTTCCTTCTGGAGGACGACCTGCTGGCTCTCGGTGTAGACGCCGGTGCCCCACAGCAGGTAGGCGCAGAAGAGCATCAGGATCAGCCCTGCGGTGATGGTCAGCTCGCCTACGGAGCGTAGCAATGTCCTCACCGAATCAGCGTATGTGTGACCTACCGCGTCGCCTGGGATCGCCATGTCGTGCGCGTGGCGGCTATCCTTGGGCACACTTCAACTACGCTTAACGCAGAGCCTGCGGACGATCCGGATGCCCAGGCCCTCAGCAGGAGTTATCCAGTGCCCAAGTCGAAGGCTCGTAAGAAAGCGGTCTACACCCCGCCGCAGAGGTCTCAGCAGGTCAAGATCAGCCCTCGTTGGCTGGCGCCGACCATGGTGGTGTCATGGATCATCGGCGTCCTCTGGATCGCCGTGTACTACGTGGCGCCCCAGGCGAAGTTCATCGGCGACCTGCACAACTGGAACCTGCTGATCGGGTTCGTTTTCATCATCTTCGGTGTGGTTCTTTCCACCCGCTGGCGTTAGTTCTTTCCACAGCCTTTTCCACACCCTGTGGAAGCGGCGCGCTCAGCCTGTCAGCTGGAGGCCCATCGGCTGCACGAGGAGCACGATCAGCACCAACACAGCCAGGATCGCGACCCCGGCCACCAGCTGCGTGACGTTGCGCTGCTTGGCCGGCGCGTACGCGAAGGCGGCGGCCACCGCGGTGCCCGTCACCAGGCCGCCCAGGTGGCCCTCCCAGCTGATGCCGGAGACGACGAAGGTCAGCACGACGTTGATGCCGATCAGCCAGAGCACCCCGCGGGCGTCGTAGCCGAGCCGCCTGCTGACCACGAACAGCGCGCCGAACAGGCCGTAGATCGCGCCTGACGCGCCCACCGCGGTCGCGCCGAAGATGTAGACGGCCACCGAGCCGCCGAGCGCCGAGAGCAGATACAGCGCCAGGAAGCGCAGGTGGCCGAGACGGCTCTCCAGCGCCGGGCCGATCGCGTACAGCGCCCACATGTTGAACAGGATGTGGGTGAGCGCGAAACCGCCCGCCGTGAGCGGCAGGTGGAGGAACGCGCCGGTGATCAATCGCCACCACTGGCCGAAGTAGACGCCGTCGGCCCACATCGCGAAGCGCGACACCACGTACTCGGGCGCGAGCAGCTCCACGCCGTAGGCCAGGACGTTGACCGCCAGCAGGACCCAGGTGACGATCGGGGTCGCGACCGCCTGGCCGCCGAACGTCGCCTGCGCCTGCCGCGCTCCCTTGTTGCCCTCGGCCACGCACTCGGGGCACTGGAAGCCCACGGCTGCGTCGCGCATGCAGTCGGGGCAGATGGGCCGTTCGCAGCGCTGGCAGCGGACCCAGGTCTCCCTTCCGGGATGCCGGTAGCACGTCGGCACGGCCTCTGCAGGCTGCTCAGGCTGCGGGGGCGGGCTGGGCGGCAGGCTCGTCATGACCGAAGCCTACGGCCTGCGCGTGTATGCCGCGCCTGCCCGCGCGCCGGTGTGCGCACGCGCTTGCGCCGGCCCGCGCGCCGGTGTGGTGCGGCGACCTGAGCGCTGGGGACGTACACGCATGCGTATGTGCCGCCCCCGCGCGTCGGTGTGCGCCGACCTGGGTGGTTGACCAGCCCGCCCCTGCGGTGCTCCTGGTCAGGCGGGCACGCGCTCGATCGTGACCGACTCGATGATGACGTCCTCGACCGGCCGGTCGCGCCTGTCGGTCTGGGTCTTGGCGATGGCGTCGATGACGTCCTGGCCCTCGACGACCTCACCGAAGATGGAGTGCTTGCCGTTGAGGTGCGGCGTCGGCACGACCGTGATGAAGAACTGCGAGCCGTTCGTGCCCTTGCCGAAGCGGATGCCGGCGTTGGCCATGGCGAGCAGGTACGGCCGGTTGAAGTACAGGTCGGGATGGATCTCGTCGTCGAACTCGTAGCCGGGGCCGCCGATGCCCTGGCCGAGCGGGTCGCCGCCCTGGATCATGAACCCGGAGATCACCCGGTGGAAGATCGTGCCGTCGTAGTACTTGTCGGTGCTCTTCTCACCGGTGCCAGGGTGTGTCCACTCGCGCGTGCCCTCAGCCAGTTCGACGAAGTTCCGAACGGTTTTCGGAGCCTTGTTGGGAAAGAGTTCTACCTTGACGTTTCCGCGATTCGTCTTCAGATTCGCGATCAGCTTCTCAGCCACGAGACAGCTGCCCCCCTCTATGTACAGGGTCGATTCCATGATGTGGTGATGCCTGCGGTCATCAGGCCGTCAAGTTCATCCTCCCACGACCGGCCATGATTGAGCCGCCTTGTACCGGGAAGGTCAGGCTCGGGGCCCCAACGACAGGGGAGGTTGTCGTGTCCCTGACACTGAGAAAACGCCGCGTGACCATTGTGGTGCCGACCACCACGCTGATGGGCCGGATGAAGGCCCAGGCCACGAGAGCCGGCGTACGCGTGATGCCGATGGCGGACCAGGCCAAGGTGGTCGCCGCCCAGCGCATCGAGGACGCCCGTTACTGGGCGGCACCGAAGCTGGAGGAGGCCGCCCTTCGGGTGGAGGACACTCTCGCCCCCAAAGTCAGCTCGATGCTGACAGCGGCTGCCGGGAAGATCGACCCCACACCGACCAGATCGCGTCGGTGGCCGGTGATCATCCTGCTGACCGGGATCGCCATGGGCGCGGCCGGATACATGTACCGCCGCAACGCCCAGCAGTGGACCGAGCATATGAAGGACTCCGCGTCCGACGCGTCCCGCTGGGCCGGCGAGAAGGCCGAGCGCACCACTGGTGAGGCCGCCCAGGAGGCCACCTCGAAGGTGTCCGAGAAGGCGGACGAGGCGTCGAAAAAGATGCCGTGATCCGAGCACGAAAGTGCGCCCTCGCAGGAACGGGGGCGCACTTTCGTCTTCCTGGGGGCCGTTGACGTCCGACCAAGCGCTTGTTACAACCGGCTGCATGACGCTGTCACCGCTCGACGACTACCCCGTCCACCAGGCAGCCCAGGTCATGCGGCACGTGACCACGTCCGACCGCAACTTCTACGACCGCTACTACTTCAACTGCCACGCGGGCACCGACGAGCTGATGCTGATCGTCGGGCTCGGCCAGTACCCCAACCTCGGCGTCACCGACGCCTTCGCCTGCGTGCGCCACCGGGAGCTGCACCGGGTCGTGCGCGCCTCGCGCGAACTGGGCGCCGACCGGATGGACACCAGGATCGGCCCGTTCCGGGTGGAGGTCCTCGAAGGGCTCAAACGGCTCAGGGTGGTGCTGGAGCCGAATGAGCACGGGCTGTCCTTCGACCTCACCTGGGAGGGCACGATCCCGGCGACGGTCGAGCCCCGGCACTTCGTGCGCTGGCAGGAGCGGGCTGTCTTCGATTCGCTGCGGATGGCCCAGACGGGCGTCTGGTCCGGAAATATCAGGATCGGTTCCGAGGACGTGCAGGTCACCCCTGACCGCTGGCAGGGCACCCGCGACCGGTCATGGGGCATCCGGCCGGTCGGCGAACCCGAGCCGCCCGGCATCCAGGCGAAGAACCCCGGCACGTTCTACTGGCTGTACGCGCCCATGCGCTTCGACGACCACGCGATCCTGTGCATCGTCCAGGAGGACGAGCAGGGCCGCCGCGTCCTGGAGGAGGCCACCAGGGTCTGGTCCGACGGGCGCCGCGAGGAGTACCTGGGCAGGCCCGAGTACCACCCCGTCTACGCCCCCGGCACCCGCGACGTCGTCGAGGCCACGATCACCTTCGCCCCGCCGCGCGGCAAACCGTTCGACGTGCGCTGCACGCCGATACTGCCCGTCCACTTGATGGTCGGCACCGGCTACGGGCTCGAACCGGACTGGAAGCACGGCATGTACCAGGGCGAGGGGCCCGTCGTGCAGGGCGTCACGTACACGCTGCCCGACGACGTCGCGCGGATGTGGGGGATGGTCGACGCGGTGGGACGCTTCGAGTACGACGGGCTGGTCGGGCACGGGCTCTTCGAGTACTGGGCCCTCGGCCCCCACCCGTCGTTCCCGTCCTGACATGCCCTGTCTCTGGTTCGTGTCGGTCAGCAACTCCCCATGGTCACCAACTGCCCGACAGAGACATCGTGATCACCTTCAGCCAGGAGGCCGCCGGCTTCACCGGCCAGAGCGCCCGCTCAGTGCAGGAGTGACATCAACGCCGGGGACGGACCCCGGCCCGCGTGCCGTCCGGCGTCTCGCCCAGGAGCACGGCGGGCACAGGGTGATCACGTGATGGCCTTCAAGGGAGCTGCGTGACCGTGCAGGTCACGGCGGTTTCCTCGCACGTTAGCGATCACCCCATGCGCGTCGGCTCCACAACAGTCGCATGGACGCGCCCATGCGACGGGACGCGGTCCCGGGCATCGTCACGAGGACGAGTACCGCTGACGTGCCCGCCGCGTTCCCCGGTGGCGCAGCGGGCACGCGGGGCCTACTTGACCTGGCAGCTAATGGTTTCGGCGCCCACCGGCGGCTCGGTCAGTTCGGGCGCGTCCTTGCCGTCGGCCCTCGTGGCAGGAACGGTCTTCGTCGCGGGGATCGCCTCGAGACGCTGGACCCCCTCCGTCTGGCCCGCCTCACGGTGACCGGTCTTCACCGTCTCGTCGTCGGCCGGAATGCTCGCCACCCCCGACTCCACCGCCTTGATGGGCTGGCCCTCCGTCGGCGCCGCGATCGTCTCCGGGGCGACGCTGCTCACCGTCCCGTCAGCGTCGCGCTTGATCGCCACGGCCGAGCTGGCGTCGGCCGCGCGCACCGCGGTGAGCTCGACGGTCTTGCCGTCGCTCGTGGTGCACGTCACCTTCTGACCGGCGGTGGGCGGCACGTTGTCGGCCGCCATCGCCGAGCCGGCCAGGCCCGTCAGCACGAGCACGCCGACCGCGGCGAGGGTCGCGACACGTCGCTTGAACATGGAAACTCCTTGCTGGAAGACGATCTGACGGCTCCGAGACTGGCGTGCCGCACCTGAAGCCAGGCTGAAGGCGGCCAAAATGATCTTCAGGTTGGCTTTAGGTGCGGTGCGGCACGCTGGTCGCGTGCGAGTTTTACTGGTGGAGGACGAGCAGCGGCTGGCCGACCTCGTCAAGGGCGGCCTGGCGGGCGAGGGGTTCGCGGTCGACGTGGCCTACGACGGGCGCGACGGTCTCTGGATGGCCACGGAGAACGACTACGACGTGATCGTCCTGGACGTGATGCTGCCCCGGATGAACGGCTACACGATCTGCTCGCGGCTGCGCGAGGCGAGCGACTGGACGCCGATCATGATGCTCACCGCCAAGGACGGCGTCCACGACGAGGCCGAGGCGCTCGACAACGGCGCCGACGACTACCTCGCCAAGCCGTTCTCCTACGTGGTGCTGCTCGCCAGGCTGCGCGCGCTGGTACGGCGCGGCGGCCGGGAACGGCCCGTGTCGATCACGGTCGGCGACCTGGTCATCGA
This sequence comes from Nonomuraea sp. NPDC005983, assembly GCF_040614375.1. NCBI lineage: Bacteria > Bacillati > Actinomycetota > Actinomycetes > Streptosporangiales > Streptosporangiaceae > Nonomuraea > Nonomuraea sp. NPDC005983. The sequence goes on along the minus strand of NZ_JBEXUP010000005.1, from coordinate 129,458 downwards.
CCCCGCCGGGCTGCGCTGCCACAGGGGCGGAGTGGAGATCGGGCTGACGCCGAAGGAGTTCGCGGTGCTGCACGGGTTGGCGCGGCGGGCCGGTGAGGTCGTCTCCAAGCGCGAGCTGCTCGCCCAGGCCTGGGACTTCTCCTACGACGGCGACCCGAACATCGTCGAGGTGTACATCAGCGCGCTCCGCCGCAAGATCGACCAGCCGTTCGGCCGGTCGTCGCTGGTGACGGTCCGTGGTGCGGGTTACCGGCTGGAGGCGGCATGACCTGGCGGCGTCCTCACAACCCGGCGTACTCCCCGCGCCGGCGGCCCTCCCTGCTCTGGCGACGTGCTCGCGGCCTGGCGTCTTCTCGGCTCTGGCGGCGCGCTCGCGATCTGGCGTCCACGCCGCTTCCGGCGGGGGCGGCGTCCGTGCGGTTGCGCGCCACCGTGGCGGCGACGCTGGTGGTGGCCGTCGCGCTGGGGGCGGCGGCGGCCATCCTGGCGACGGTCCTCAGGGGCAGCCTGCAAAACAGCGCGGACGCCGACGCCGCCCGGCGGGCGGTCGCGGCGATGCCCATGGCCCAGACCGTCACCCTGGCGTCGCCCGTGGAGAGCACCGATCCCTCGCACACCACCAGGCTCCCCACGACCACCGCCACACCTGAGACGAGCGCAAGCCCCGCCACGCCTGGTACGGCCGCGCGCGACGCCACGTCAAGCACGACCACGATCCCCGCCACTCCCGGCACGACCAGGAGCGACGCCAGGTCCGAGGGCACCGCGGAAGCGATCGAGCCCGCCCTGCCCCTCGGCGTCGTTTCCGGGACGGCCCAGCGCGTGTCCGACCCCGACGTGTGGCTGACCAGGGACGACATCTCCGTCGAGGCGGCGCAGACGCAGAACTTCGCGGTCGCGGGCATGCAGGTGAACACCCGCAACGGGCCCGCGATGCTGTGGGCCAGGGCCTCGCTGGACGGTGCCGACCAGGCGCTCGACACGCTCAACAGGGCGCTGCTCCCGGGCGTGCCCGCGCTGCTGCTGGTGGTCGCGGGGATGACCTGGTTCTCGGTCGGACGCGCGCTGGCCCCGGTCGCCGCGATCAGGGCCAAGGTCGCCGACATCACCGCCCGCGACCTGCACCAGCGCGTTCCCGTCCCGCGCTCGGGGGACGAGATCGCCGCGCTGGCCACGACCGTGAACGGCACCCTCGACCGGCTGGAGACGGCGGTCGAGACGCACAAGCGGTTCGTCGCCGACGCCGCGCACGAGCTGCGCAGCCCGATGGCGACCCTCCGCGCCCGCCTGGAGCTGGCCGAGCCGAGCGAGCTCACCCGCGAGGCCCTGGCGGACGTCGAACGTCTGCAGTCCCTGGCCGCCGACCTGCTCCTGCTGGCCAAGCTGGACGCCGGAGAGCCCCTGCGCGCCAAGGACCTCGACCTCGGCCAGGTGGCGGCGGAGGAGTCGCTGCGTCGCGTCCACACCGAGACGGGGGCGGGGCGGGCAGGTCACGACGGGGTGGCGGTCCGCGGCCGGCCGGAGGTCGGGCTGCGGCTGGAGGTCGAGCCGGACGTCGTGATCCAGGGCGCCCAGGGGCATGTGGGGCGGCTCGTCACGAATCTGGTGGACAACGCCGTCCGGCACGCGGCCTCGATGGTGCGCGTCCGGGTGCGGCGGGACGGGGCCGAGGCGGTCCTGGAGGTGCTGGACGACGGGCCGGGGATTCCCGTCGAGCAGCGCGAGGCGGTGTTCGACCGCTTCACCAGGCTCGACGAGGCGCGGGCGCGGGACGCGGGCGGGGCGGGGCTCGGGCTGGCGATCGCGAGGGACATCGCGGTGCTCCACGGCGGGACGCTGGAAGCGGTCGATGGCGGACTTGTCGCGAAATTTCCGTTGAACCAGGAGATCACCACTGAACGTGTGAATGGTGGAAGGAGGCAATCATGCTCACACGCCGTGCACTGATCACCCGAGGCGGCGCCGCCGGCACAGGAGTCCTGTTCCTGTGGACGGCGCGCCCGGCGGAGGCCGCAGCGTCCGAGGAGGCCGCCGCTCCGGTCCTCGCCAGCACGAAGAGCATCCCGCTCGGCGGCGGGAAGATCGTCCAGGGCAAGTACGTGATCACCCAACCGAAGAAGGGCGTCTTCAAGTGCTTCAGCGCCAAGTGCACCCACATGGGGTGCACGGTGGCGAGCGTCAGCAACGGCAGGATCAACTGCCCCTGCCACGGCAGCCAGTACAACGCCTCGACGGGCGCCGTGGTGCGGGGCCCGGCGAAGCGTGCGCTGTCCCGTAAGCGGATCAAGGTGGTGAAGGGCAAGATCAGCCTGGCGTGACCGGAACCCGGCCGGTGTGGCCGGCTGGGCGCTCCCGTCGGAACGCCCGCGTCCACACCGGGCCGGGTGATGCCTCCTCGCGTGCTCGGCGGTAACGGGCCCCTGGGCAGCGGCTAGGTGAGACGCGCCGGGCAGCCCAGCTCCTCGCCGAGCTGGTTGATGCCCTTGGAGAAGCTGTCGCGGGTGGCCTCGTCGTAGCCGATGAAGAATCTGTTGGCGAGCGAAACTCCCCAGCGCATCGACTCCGCCACGTTGTAGACGCGGTGGGTGACCAGCGTGCCCTGGGGGTGCTCGGACAGCGTCCACTCGCCCCGGTACCACCAGCCGCCCTGGTAGGCGATCATGCGCTCGGTGACCTCGACGGTGCCGGGGTGGTCGGGAACCTCGTCGGGAGTGAACCTCCTGGCCAGCGCCTCGTGGACGCGGGCCGGCGGCGCTTCGACCACTCCCGACACCTCGGTGATCAGCGTCTTCTTCACGGACGGCTCACCCGCGTGTTCTGGAAGGAGGCGAAGCGCCAGCCGTCGGACGTCCGCACGGCGGTGAAGGAGACGATCGCGTCACGTCCGGGGTCCGGACGGCCGCCGACGGTCGAGCCGCCTCCACTGATCACCAGCGCGACGCCGTCGCCCAGGAACCTGACGTCCGGCTCGCCGCCGCCGCCCGTGAGCTTGATCGGGGTCTTGAACAGCTCGCGGTGCGCGTCCTCGATGGCCTGCCTGCCGCGCAGGCGCAGGCCGAAGAAGGTGATGTAGTCGGCGTCCGGTGTGAACAGGGACGCGTACGCGGCCGCGTCGCCGCGGTTCCAGGCTTCGCCGAGACCGGCGAGCAGATCCTTGATCTCTGTGGACATGGCACAGCTCCTCGTGTCGCGGCGCCTATCCTGAGACGTGCGAGTCCTGGCAGGGCAGGCGCCTTGTTCGGATTTCCGGCCGCCGGGGTGTTGGCGCACCCCGGCGGTCGCCTGTGGGGGTTCAGCCGTCGATGACCTGCTCCATCAGCGCCTGCTTGACCGTGCCCGGCCAGTCGAGCTCGCCGCTCTCCAGCCGGTCCAGGACGGTACGCACCCAGGCCAGCTCGGCCGCGTACAGGGCGCGCTCGCACTCCAGCTCGAGCATGAGCACGTCGGGCAGCCCGTTGCCGGTCATGACCCGCATGTGCGCCTCGATGCCGCTGATCGTGCCCTCGATCGAGGCCGTGCGGGTGCTCAGGGCCGTGCGCGCGTCGCGTACCGGGAGCGCGCCGATCAGCGAGACCGCCGCCACCAGTGTGCGGCGGTCGGGGTGCGGCTCCTCCAGCAGTCTGCGCAGCTTGGTCGCCAGCTCCTGCCTGCCGTCGTCGGTGATCTCGTAGACGGTCCGTTCCGGTCTGCGGCCCTCGCGGTCGGTCTTCGCCGGGACGATCAGCTCGGCCTCCGCCAGCCGTTCCACCGCGTGGTAGAGGCTTCTCGGCAGGCCGGTCACGTAGTCCTTGTGGGTGTCGACGATGAATCGGTGCAGCTCGTAGGGGTGGCTGGCGCGTACCGAGAGCATGGCCAGCACGGTGAGACCGACCAGGTCGTGGCGTCGCGCCATGATGCCTCCTTCTATATTGCAATTTGCACTATAGCAAGCGGCCTGTCGAGAAGGGAGAGGTGCGGCGCGCGGAAAGTTCGGGCGAGTGTGGGGAGGGGTGGTCAGAGGGTGAGGGCGTCGAGTTGCAGGAAGGCCCGTTCGATGGCCTGCCTGGTGACGTCCTCGGGGTACGGGAACTGCCTGATGAGGTCGCGCAGGCCCTCGACGTGCGCCCGCCTGGCCAGGTCGGCGACGGCCGACAGCTCGGCGTGCTGATCGATGACGAACTCCCGGCCCACCACGGCGCCGTGGCCGGGCACGATCACCGGTTCGGGCAGCTCGGCCAGCATCGCGGCGGTCGTGGCGGGCCAGTCGAGCGGGTAGGAGTCGCTGAACGCCGGCGGCGCGCCCTCCTCCACGAGGTCACCGGCGAACACCACGCCCGCGTCGGGCACGTGCGCGACGATGTCGTTGCTGCTGTGGCCGAGCCCGAAGTGGCGCAGGTGCACGCTGCGTCCGCCGATGTCGAGCGTGGCCGAGATGGTGAACGTGTGGTCGGGCGGGACGATCTCCACCTCCTCCACCTCCGCGCGCCTGTCAGCAGGCTCGCGGCCGGCGACCTTGGCGCGCTGCTCGACGCCGTCGCGCTCGATCTCCTCGGCGCACCTGGCGTGCCCCCAGATCTCGGCGGGCAGGAACATCGCGTTGCCGAAGTAGTGGTCGAAGTGGGAGTGGGTGTTGACCACCGTCCACGGGCTGCTCGTGATCCGCCTGATCGCCTCGATCAGGTCGGACGCCTCGCGGTGCGACATCCGCGTGTCGAGCACCAGACAGTGCCCGTCACCGACCACCAGCCCGATGTTCAGGTCGTACGCCACATGGCGGCGGACGTACACACGGTCGCCGACTTCCTGCCACTTCTCACCCATAGCAGAACCCTACTTAGGATCCCTTCGTGGGATATGACTTCCAGACCGTGCCCGCGCTCCGCCTCGCCTGATCAGGCCCTCAGGTAGGCCAGGACGGCGAGCACCCGCCGGTGGCCGTCCGCCTGTGGAGGCAGGTCCAGCTTGGTGAAGATGCCGGCGATGTGCTTGGCCACGGCCGCCTCGGTGACGAACAACTCGCGGGCGATCGAGGCGTTCGAGCGCCCCTCGGCGATCAGGCCCAGCACCTCCTGCTCCCTGGGCGTGAGCCGACGCAGAGGGTCGCGGCGGCGGCTGAGCAGCTGCCTGACCACCTCCGGATCGACGACCGTGCCGCCCCCGCTCACCCTGTCGAGCGCGTCGACGAACTCGCGGACGTCCCCGATGCGGTCCTTGAGCAGGTAGCCGATGCGCGCGCCGCCTCCGGAGTCGAGGAGTTCCGTCGCGTACGTCTGCTCGACGTACTGGCTGAGCACCAGGACGGCCAGCTCCGGGTTCCTCCTGCGCAGTTCCAGGGCGGCGCGCAGGCCCTCGTCGGTGAAGCCGGGAGGCATCCGCACGTCGGTCACCACGGCGTCCGGATCGTGCTCGGCCACCGCTTCGACCAGCGCGGGCGCGTCGCCCACAGAGGCGACGACGGTGTGCCCGAAGCGTTCGAGCAGCCCGGCCAGGCCCTCGCGCAGCAGGACGGCGTCCTCGGCGATCACCACCCGCACGACGTCTCCCCTGTGAGCGCTTCCAGCGCGATCCTGTGCACCACACCTGCGACGGTATCCACTGGTGGAGCGGGTGGGCAGTAGTGCTGGGTCCACCTTGCCCGCCGCGCCCGGCGATCCGGGGTGATCGTGGTCCCGCTACCGCACCGCCTCGTACTGAGGTCTACGCGGAGAAACCGTCCAGGATCGCGGTCAGCCGAGCGGTGAACTCCTCCGGATCCGTCTGGTACGCGACGTGCCCGCCGGGGAACTCCTCGCACGGCACCCCGAGCCGCTCGCTCAGGACGTGCGCGGGCCGGTGGTAGGGACGGCCCACGCTGTCGCGGCCGGTGGCGAAGCACCACGGCACCGTGACCGCCTCCAGCGCGGCGAGGTCCGGGTCGTACTCGTACAGGAACGCGGGCAGCTCGCGCCGCAGCAGGATCTCGGTGTTGCCCACGAGCCGCGTCATCCCGCCGGGCTGCCTGCCCGTGATCCCCCGTGCCAGCGCGGCGCCGCCTGCGAACACCCGCATCGCGCCGGCGGTCACGGCCCGGCCCGCGCGGCTGCCGAACAGCTTCGGCGGGTCGGGCAGGATCATGGCCGAGAATCCGGCGAACGCCTGCATCACCCCTTCCTGCTCGGCCATCCTGAAGAGCTCCGCCATGGCGCGCTCCTCGGGGCTGTCGGGGCTGTCGGGCAGGAGCCGGACGAGCGGCGGTTCGTGGACGACGGCGCCGAGTAGCCGACCGGCGTGACGTGCCAGGACCTCCAGCGCGATGATCGCGCCGCTGCTGTTGCCGAAGACGAAGGCGCGCTCGACGCCGTAGTGGTCGAGGATCGCGACGACGTCGGCGGCCTGCTGTGAGACCGCGACGGACGCGTCCGGGCTCGCCAGCGGGCTTCGGGAGTTGCCGCGCCTGTCGTATGTGATCACGGTGAACCGGTCCGCCAGCCGGGGCACGACGTCCTCGTACATCGCGGCGTCTCCCCCGCCGCCGGGGATCAGCACCAGGGCGGGGCCCGTACCGGCCCGCTCGGTGTGCAGCCGGGCCCCGGGCACCTCGACAGTCTCCTGCCGCGCGTCCATCTCGCCTCCAGTTTCTACGTTGTAGATCTACCCTACAGCGTAGAAACGTCTAGCCGGCGCAGGCCCTCGGACAGTTCCGCGAGGTCGTCGGTGGCCGCGAACCCGAGCCGGAGGTAGGCCGCCGGCGGCTCGGCGGCGAAGTAGCGGCGCCCGGCCGCGCCAGGCTGGTCTTAGGGCGGGCCTCAGGGGTGTTTCAGGGACCTCCCTGAGGCTGTTTCACCCGGGCCACGGAAGACTTGGCTGCCATGGACGTGAAGAGGACGATTGTGATCGCGGGTCTGCTGGGGCTCGGGGCCCTGTTGACGGGGTGCGGGCTCGGCGGAACCCTCAAGCAGGACAAGGCGTCCTACGATGTCGCCGACAAGGTGGCCGGGCTTCAGGTCGAGGCCGACTCGGGCACCGTCGAGGTGGTCGGGTCCGACCGGCAGGGCATCCACGTGACCGAGAGCCTCAGCTGGCGCGGGGAGCGGCCTGCCGCCAGCCACGACGTGCAGGGCGACACGCTGACCCTGAAGTTCACCTGCCCTCCCAGCCTGGCCGGCTCGAACTGCGAGGTGAGCTACCAGGTGGAGGTGCCCAGGGGGTTGCGCGTCAAGGCCACCACCGACTCGGGGAAGGTGACACTGAAGACGCTGTCGGGGGACGTCGAGGCGCAGAGCGACTCCGGGGCGATCGACGCGAGCGGGTTGACCAGCAAGCAGGGGGTCGCCGCGACCGACTCGGGCGACATCACGCTCGTCTTCACCGACGCGCCCGACAAGGTGGAAACGTCGACGGATTCGGGCAGGAGCGTCGTGCACGTCCCCCAGGGCCCGTACAACATCGTCACCCGGACGGACTCGGGCGGCAAGAAGGTCACCGCGACCCACGACCCCTCGTCGCAGCGTTCGATCAGCCTGATCAGCGACTCGGGCGACCTGGAGGCCGTGACCCCCTGAGCCGCCTGGAAACCCTGTTGAGGCCCCGGCGCCACTTTGCCAGACTTGACGGCAAAAGCGACGCCCAGCCGTGAGAGAAGCAGGCAGTGACATTCGCATCCAGCGGCCTTGAGATAGCCTGCGACGAGTCCGGGTCCGAGGGCGAGAAACTCATCGGTGGAAATACCGACGTGTTCGCGCACGCCAGCGTGCGACTGGAGATCGAATCGGCGGCCGACTGCATCGAGGAAACACGGAACAGGGCGCCTTCTCCCACCATTGAATACAAATCCGACGTCATCCGCCGAAAAAAGCACCGGGAAGCCCTCAAATGGCTGCTCGGGCCGTCGAGCCCGCTCCACGGAAACGCGCACGTCTACCTGATCGACAAAGCCTTCCTCGTCGTAGCGAAGGTCGTCGAGCTGCTCGCGGCGGAGACCTCCGGGCCCCGGCAGGCCGTCACCCTGTATCGCGAGGGCCCGAGCGCGTTCGGACGCGACCGATGGCACGACTTCCTGGAGTCGTTCAACGACGTGCTGCGCGCCAAGAACGGCCGGGGCCCGGTCGCGTCCGTCGACTCGGCCTTCGAGCTGGTCGACTCCCTGCGCCTCGCGCCGGGCCCGACAGGCGAGATCATGGAGCAGCTCTGGCAGGCCAGGCCGCGCGTGGACGCCTTCCGGGCGCGGCTGCTCGACGACCCAGCCGTGATGCCGCCGCTGGACCCGTTGCTCCCGGCCATCGTCCAGGCGGTCGTCCACTGGGGCGCGGGCGGAGAGCCGGTTTCGATCGTGCACGATCGGCAGACCATGTTGACGGAAGAGCGCGTCACCCAGCTCAAGGGGATCTTCGCCGCTTCGCCGACCGGCGGGCTGACCGGCCTGCGGCTGGTCGTCTCGCGCACTGATCCACGGGTGCAGGTCGCCGACCTGCTCGTCGGGGCGGCCCGGCAGATAGCGGAGGACGAGCTCAACGGCCAGGGCGACGCGGAGCTGACCGCGTTGCTGCGGCCGTACGTCGACGCGTTCTCGATCTGGGGTGACGAGCGCAGCTGGGCTCTGCTGGGGCCCGCGTCCTGAGGTCGGCTACTGGCCGGCTCTCCCTGGCGATGTCGCGCGTCCAGGGCCCCCAGCCGACCGAATCGTAGAGCTGGAAGATCTCGTCCTCGTCGAACGACGTCTCCCGAGAGATGATCACCTGCTTGACCTCCTGGATTCCGGCGTGAGCGGCGGTCAGAGCCCGGTGGTCATCGGGGACGAGCGGATCTCCGCCAGCGCCCGGGTGAGGTCCCGGGAGGACAGCCAGAGCTTGAACATGATCGCAAGCTCGAAGACCAGCAGGAGCACCGCCGTGCCGATCGTCACCGGCGCGATCGCACCTGTGAGCGGGCCGACGATGAACACCGCCATCTGGAACTCGATGCCGCTGATCAGGTGTGCCCGGACGCGGTGGTCGCGCAGCCAGTCGCGGATGCGGATGTACCAGGCGAAGTGCGCGCGGAAGTGCTGCTGGAGGTCCACCGAGTCCGCCGAGGGGATCTCGTCGGGCTCTGAAACCTGGGGACGGTCGCTGGCCGGCACTCCGGTGGCCTCCTCGATCGCTTCGTCCAGTTTGCGGCGCATCTGGCGGCGTACCTTCGCCACCTGGAGCGCGTCCACGTACCGGAGCATGTCGAGGAAGACGACGAGGACGCCGAGCACCAGGTAGAACTCCGCGCCTGTCGCCTTGAACTGGCCCCACATGAGCGCCAGGGCGCAGGTGAGCACGCGGATCCGATCGAAGACGTAGTCGAGCCAGCCGCCCAGCACGGTGCCGGTGCCCTTAAGACGGGCGATCTTGCCGTCCATGCAGTCCAGGACGAAGCTCAGGTGGTACAGGACGGCCCCGGCGACCAGCCACGACCAGTCGGCCATCAGGAAGCACGCGGCCGAGCCGAGCCCGAGTAAGAAGGCGCCCCAGGTGATCTGGTTCGGCGTGACAGAGGTGCGATTCGCCACGCCGACCACCAGGCGTCCGGCGAGCGGATCGACCAGGAACACCGTCCACCAGGCGTCCCGCGGTTTGTACGTCTGCGTGCGCACGTCGTTCAGGGTGAATCTGGGCATGCCGAATACCGCCATGGTCGAACTCCGTATCAGTGAGTGGGTGCTTGGTCGGTCCAGCCGATTTCCTGGTATGCGGTGAAGGTGCCGGTCTCGACGTCCCGTCCGTCGGCGAGCTTGGTGGCGCTCTTCGTCTCCACGGCCAGCGGCAGCCCGCTCGCCGGGTCGATCACGAACCGCTCGTCGCTGAGCTGCCCGTCGTGGCCGACCTGGTAGCTCAGGGCCTGGCCGGTGCGTCCGAGCGGGTCGGTGACCTCGCCCTCCGCCTTCATACCGGGCATGGAGGCCAGGATCTGGTACGCCGAGGACCGCACCTCGGGCGAGACGGGCAACCCGGAGATGATCTCCAGGCAGCTCTCGCGCAGCTCGGCTTCCATCTCGCGGCCGACGTACGCGCCGTACTCCCGCGCGATGCGGGCCACGAGGAACGCGCGCAGCCGCGTGGGGTCGCTCGGGATCGTGCGCAGCGCCTTCCAGCTGACGAGTTGCTTGGTCAGGATGCCGTCCGCGTTCCGCCAGCCGACGCGGTGCGGCCCGGTCCGCGGCTCGCCGGGCGCCGACTCCACCAGCGCCTTGGAGGGGACGCGGCCCAGCCCGCTCACGTCGGCCGGGTACTGCCAGCTGCTCGGCGAGCCCGCGGCCCGCCACGCCGTCTCGTCCTGGGGTGTCGCCGGTTCGGCGCCGAGGTAGCGGCCCGTCCACCGGTCCCGCCCGCCGTCCTGCTTGGAGAGCCAGATCTCGCGGGTGGACTCGCGCCTGAGGACGTAGCCGCGGTCCGGGGAGAGGATCAGCTGCCCGGAGACGACCCTGGTACGCCAGTAGGCCCCATCGGACGGCGTCCTGGCCATGGCGCTCGCCGCGGCGAGCAGGATCTGCCTGGCGGTCGGCCCGGCGGGGCCGGACACGACGGGATCGGGCGAGATGCGCACCAGCGAGCCGGACGACAGGGCCACGGCGAGCGCCAGCGCGGCCGCCGCCGTCGCGCCGATCAGCCCGTTGCGGACCGGCGCCCACCACCGCGACCTGCGGGGCGGTTCTTCCCGAGGTACGCCGACCGCCAGCGCCCCCAGGAGTCTGGCCCGGCCGGAGTCGACGACGTCGGGCGAGGGGCCGGGCATGGACAGGAGGTCGCGCACGGCGGTCAGCTCGTTCGCGTCGGCCTGGTTGCCGTTCAGCTCATCCATCGAACCCTCCGATCATGGGGTTGACGCCGCCCAGGGCTCTGCGGAGTTTCTTGCGCACCCGGTTGAGCCGGGAGCCGACCGTCCCGAACGGAATGTCGAGGGTCTGCGCGACCTCCTCGTAGCTGAGGTCGGCGAGCGCGACGAGGAGCAGCACGTCGCGGTCACCGACAGAAAGGCGTCCCAGTGCCGCCGCGAGCCGCCCCTGTGCGTTCGCGGCGGCCACCCTGGCCGTCACCCTGTCCTCGTGCCCGTCGTCTGCCACTTCGCCGACAGGTGCCCGCTGGAACGCCTCCAGCCTGCGCGTCTCGCTCCTCCTGTGCTGGGCGAGCAGGTTGGTGGCGATCCCGTAGAGCCAGGGCCGCACGGCGCCCCGGGCGGGGTCGAACGTCTGCCGTTTCCTGAACGCCACCAGGAACGTCTCGGCGGCCAGATCGTCGGCGATCTGCGTGCCGAGCCGTCCGGCGACGTAGCGGTGTATCTCGTCGAAGTAGCGGTCGTAGAGCACGGCGAACGATTCCGGGTGGTGCCCGGACTGCTCGATGAGCGCGGCGTCATCGGCTGCCACGGGCACGTCCGGGGGAGCTGCCATGCGCATGGTGTCCCTTCTGTGGGTTACACCTCTATTCCGCCGCAGCCCCGATCTCTCTTCACACTTTTTTCGGGATCAGCCCACTCTTTCGGTGAATGTCGGCTTACGGGCGCCTCAGACGACCGTGGGAATTGTCAGGGTCGGATGCCAGACTGCCCCGCATGAGCCACGACGTGCAGCTGAGGGACGTCCAGGAGGCCGACCTGGAGACCTTCTTCCAGCAGGAGCAGGACCCCGAGGCGGCCAGGCGGTCGCAGTTCCCTCCCCGTGAGCGAGACCGCTTCATGACCCACTGGACCACGAAGATCCTCGATGATCCGACCGTCTACGTGCAGGCGGTCACCGTCGACGGCGAGTTGGCCGGCAACATCATCGCCTGGTGGGAGGAGGACGAACGCTTCATCGGCTACTGGTTCGGCCGCGAGTACTGGGGCCGCGGCATCGGCACCAGGGCGCTCACGCTCTTCCTGCAGCAGGAGAAGGCCCGCCCCCTCTACGCCGACCCGTATATCGGGAACACCGGCTCGGTGCGGCTGCTGGAAAGGTGCGGCTTTCGCCGCACCGCGACCGTCATGCACGGCGAGAACGAGCACGTCATGCTCGTGCTGGGCGAGAAGTAGGCGCCAGGTGATCACGTCCGCAGGACGTACCAGTGCGGCGAGGAGGTCTCGCGCACGTAGAGGGAGCCTGCCCGGCAGAAACTAGTTGCCAGATGAGGTCGTCCGAACGAAGGTTGTCGTCATGATCAGGGTTGAGTCGTTGACGAAGGTCTTTCGCCGCCCCCGTACCTTTCCTGGCGTTCTCGGTTCGCTGCGCACGCTCGTGACCCGGCAGTACGAGGAGCGGGTCGCGGTCGACGACGTCAGCTTCGAGATCCCGCGCGGCGAGGTCGTCGGGTACCTCGGCGCGAACGGCGCCGGCAAGTCCACCACGGTGAAGATGCTGACCGGAATCCTCACCCCCACCAGCGGCCTGGTCGAGGTCGACGGCCGGGTGCCGTGGCGGGAGCGGACGGCCAACGCGCGCGCCGTCGGCGTGGTCTTCGGGCAGCGCAGCCAGCTGTGGTGGGATCTGCCGCTGATCGAGTCGTTACGCCTGGTCGGCGACCTGTACGACGTGCCCGCCGACCGTTTCACCGCTTCGCTGCGCCGCATGCGCGACCTGCTCGGCCTCGACGACTTCCTCGACACCCCGGTCCGCCAGCTCAGCCTGGGCCAGCGGATGCGCGGCGACCTGGCCGCGGCCATGCTGTACGAGCCGCCCATCCTCTACCTCGACGAGCCCACCGTCGGCCTCGACGTGCTCGCCAAGCAGGCCGTACGCGAGTTCATCGCCGACACCAACAGGGACGGCCGCACCACCGTCGTGCTGACCACCCACGACCTGGCCGACGTCGAGGCCCTCTGCAAGCGCATCATCCTCATCGACAAGGGCCGCGTGCTGTACGACGGCGGCATCGACGCGCTCGTCACCGCGTACGCTCCGCCCCGGCGGCTGGTCGTCCACCTCGCGGGGGCCGCCGAGGACACCCGTACCTTCGACCTCTCCGGCGACACGCCGGTGCCGGAGCTGATCGGCCAGATCGCCGCCGAGCATACGATCCGCGACCTGTCGATCGAGGAACCTGGCCTGGAAGACGTGCTCAAGCGCATCTACGCCGAGAGCGCCGGATGATCCGCCCGCTGACCGGGACGGCCCGCATCGGCCTGCGCTACCAGTTCGCCTACCGCAGCGACGTGCTGATGGCGGTGCTTGCGCTGGTCGCGCAGGTGTTCCTGTTACGCATGGTGTGGACGGCCGTGTACGGCGAGCGCCAGCAGGCTCAGGGCCTCACGCTGGAGGCGCTGCTCGCCTACCTGACACTGGCCAACCTCCAGGCGTTCGCCATCACCCCGATCATCACGCGTATCGCCCACTTCCGGATCCGTACCGGCATGGTGTTCTTCGACCTGTCCCGGCCGACCGGCTACCTGCCGCAGCTGGCCGCATTCCAGGCGGGCCACACGCTGGGCGGGCTGCTCCTGATGGCGCCGGCCGTCCCGGTGGTGCTGCTGGTCGGCTCGATCACGCCGACCGCGCAGCCGCTCGGCTACGCGGCGACGCTGATCCTCGGCTATGTGATCTCGATGATGATGTCGCTGCTCATCTGCATGATCGGTTTCTGGACGCTGGAAACGGGGGCGATCTCGCTGCTGTACCGGCTGATCAGCCAGTTCTTCGCGGGCACCATGGTGCCGCTGTCCTTCTTCCCTGGCGCGCTCGGCGCGTTCGCCCAGGCGCTGCCGTTCCAGTACATGGGGTACGTCCCGGCCGCCGTCTACGTCGGCAGGCTGACCGGCCCGGACGTGCTCCAGGCCGTGCTGGTCGAACTGGCCTGGATCGCCGCGCTGACCGCGTTGCTGTGGCTGGTCTGGCGGCGCGCGCACCGCAGGGTGGTGATCAACGGTGGCTGAGGTCATGCGTACCCTGCGCCTGTACGTGCGGCTGCAGCGGGCGACCGCGCGCGGCGCGCTGCAGTACCGGCTGAACACGCTGATCGGCGTCGCCACCGGCGTGGTCTACCAGGGCAGCGGCTTCGCCTTCGTCTGGGTCGTCATGCACACCTTCCCCACGATGGCGGGCTGGAGCCTGCGCGAGATCGCCTTCCTGTACGGCCTGCGGCTGACGGCGCACGCGCTGTGCATGCTGCCGCTGAGCAGCCTCATCGGCATGGAGTGGCTGGTACGCGAGGGCGAAATGGACCGCGTGCTGCTGCGTCCGCTCAATCCGCTCGTCCAGGTGATGGCCAAGCGCATGGGCGTGGGCCAGGTCGGCGACCTGCTGACCGGGCTCGTCCTGCTGCTCGTCGCGGCGCCACCCTGGACGCTCGGCATGATCGCCTTCTCCCTGCTGACCGTGGTGGGCGGCGCGCTGGTGGAGGCGTCGATCCACCTGTCGCTGGCGTCCCTGTCGTTGCGCATGCTGGAGACCTTCGCGCTGCGCGGCTTCCTGGACGACGTGTTCAGCAAGTTCGGCTCGTACCCGATGAGCGTGTTCGGCGGGGTCACGCAGTGGTTGCTGACCTTCGTGCTGCCGGTGGCCTTCGTCGCGTACGTGCCGGCGAGCGTGCTGCTGGGCAGGGCGGACGAGTTGAACGTGCCAGTCCTCGCGGCGTACGGGAGCCCGCTCCTGGGGCTCGCCCTCTTCACCCTCGCCTACCGCTTCTGGGAGCGCCAACTGCGGCACTACCACAGCGTCGGCAGCTAGCCGTGACCTGCGCGGTGACAGCTCCGCGCAGGACTGAGGCTAGGGTGAAGTCCGGTTCACACGAGGAAGCGGCGTCGCATTGGCTCATCGCGCATTGGCTCATCGCGCACTGGTCATCGCCGTGGTGCCCGCGATCGGGTTACGGCTGCTCACGGTGCTCGGGTTCCCGCCGGCGTTGCTCTTCTACGGCGACTCGTTCGCCTTCCTGCGCGCCGAACTGGCGCCAGGAACGACCAGGCCGTCCGGATACTCCCTGCTCCTGGCGCTGCTCCGGCCCGCGCACAGCCTGACGCTGGTGACGGTCCTGCAGCACCTGCTGGTCCTGGCGCTGGCGGTGGCCATCTACGCGCTGCTGCGGCGGCGCGGCCTGCCGGGCTGGGGGGCCACCCTCCTGGTCACTCCGCTGCTGTTCGACGAGTTCCTCGTGCTGCTCGAACACATGATCATGGCGGACGCCGTCTTCATCGTGCTGGTGACCGGCGCGATCGTGCTCATCGTGTGGCGCGTCACCCCGGCGACGGCCGCCGCCGGCGGGATGCTGCTCGGCCTGGCCGGGATCACCAGGACGGTCGGCCTGCCGCTGCTGCTCCTGACCGCCGCGTACCTGCTGCTCAGAAGGTACGGCTGGCGCCCGCTGCTGGCGCTGGTCGTGGCGGGCGCGATCCCCCTGGGGGCGTACGCCACCTGGACGAAGGTGGAGAAGGGGAAGTTCGGGCTGACCGAGGCCGACGGCAACTTCCTGTGGTCCAGGACCATGAGCTTCGCCGACTGCGCCGTGATCAAGCCTCCCGAGCGGCTCGCCGTGCTCTGCCCCGGCATGCCGGTGGAGCAGCGCCCCTACCCGCCCTACTGGTTGTGGGAGAGCTTCTCCCCGCTGCTCAAGGTGCCCGGCGCCGCGAACCGCAACCAGCTCGCCGGAGAGTTCGCCAGAGCGGCCATCCTCGCCCAGCCGGGCGGCTACCTGGACTCGGTCGCGACCGACCTGAAGCAGTTGCTGCGCTGGGAGCGCACGGCCGCCGACGAGAAGACGCCCTACAAGTTCCCCCAGGACGAGCGGCCGCTGACCGGCTCGGTGCGCGACATCGCGGAGTCGTACGAGGCGGGCCCGGCCACCACCCGGGTCGTCGAGCCGTTCGCCGGCTGGCTGCGCGCCTACCAGCGGTTCGGCTACGTCCCCTTCCCTCTGCTGATGACAGCCCTGGTCGGGGCGCTGGTGGCCGCCCTGGTGAGACGGCGCCTCGACGCGCTGCTGCCTGGGCTCGCGGCGCTCGCGCTGATCGTCTCCCCGCCCTTCCTGGCGGCCTACGACGTGCGGTACGTGATCCCGGCGATTCCGCTGATCTGCCTGGCACTGGGCCTGTCGCTCGGCGCCCGGTCGCCCCAGGATCAGAAGCCTGCGGGATCAGAAGAGGGTCAGCGGCTCGGCCGGCATGGGCTCGGGCAGCGGCTCGATCCCGGGCAGCCGGGCTCGGACGTCGTCGTGGAAGCGACGGGCGAGCAGCAGCGCGTCGGCGTTGTCGGGCGTGTGGATGAACACCGTCGGTGAGCGGCCCTCGCGCAGCCACTCCGTGACCGTGCCGACCCAGTGCTGCCAGCCCTCGATCGTGCGCTCCGTGGCGTCCCGGCCGATGTAGCGCACGATCGGACGGTCGGTGAGAGCGGACGACCGGCGCGGGACCCGCGGCTTCTTCGTCCACGCGTCTCGTTCGGCGTCGCTGGTCGGCGGGGTCTGGAAGAGCGCGGTCGTGTCGAACGGCACCCACTCGGCGCCGGCGCCGGCGAGAACCCTTTCGAGCAGCCCCTCGGACCGCGCGTCGTCGAAGAAGGCGCGGTGGCGGACTTCGACGGCGTACCGGCACGAGCGGGGCAGCCCGCGCAGGAAGCCCGCCAGGACGCCGAGGTCGGCCGGGCTGAAAGACCCCGGCAGCTGGATCCGGAGAGCGTGCGCCCGCGTCCCGAGCGGCTCGATCGTGTCCAGGAACGACCGAAGTTCCTCGTCGACGCCGGAAAGGCGGCGCTCGTGGGTGATCGACTTGGGCAGCTTGACCACGAAACGGAAGTCGGGGCCGGTCTGCCGTGCCCACGACTCCACCGTGCTCCTCGCCGGTGTCGCGTAGAACGTGGTGTTGCCCTCCACCGCGTTGCACCAGGTCGCATAGGCCCGCAGGCGCTCCCCGGGAGGGAGCGGATGGGGCAGGAGGCGTCCCTGCCATGGCGCGTGAGTCCACATCGCGCATCCCACATGAAGCCGCATGACCCTCGACGTTATCCATGCTTCGCCCAGAGGCAAGTCACTGCCCCGTATCGTCGCCCTTGAGCGGCCCATCGCGTGGAAACCGGGACGAGCTTTCCGGTGTCGCCGGCCGAGTACATCTGGGCAGGAAGACCCGCACGTGGGTCTACGGCAACCCACGAGACGCGGCTCAGGCTGCGGCGAGCTTGCCCAGCGAATGAAGGTCCTGCAGACCGTTGAGGCGGAGTTCGATCCGCTGCCCTTCGATGACACCGCAGCCCGCGAGTACGGCCAGTTGCGGACCGTAGTGATCGCCTGTCGGTGAGGCGAGGCCGAGCGGAGCCGGGTCGAATAAGAGGCGACAAAATCTATGATTTTGAGCGTACATAAAGGCATGCCCCTCATTGGCCGGTTCGGATTCGACGCCGAGCTCTAAGAGCCGCAAAATTTCATGTCACAGAGATTGATGAAGAGAACTTTCAGGGATATGTTCACGATCAACCCGTCCTCCTCTATAGGCGGTGAGATGTCGAAATGTCCCCTGACGGCGGCCTTTCCCTTCCGGCGAGATTGATCACCATGCCGCCAACGTAGTTCCGTCGCCACAGGGCTCATCGACATCAAGGAGCTGGGCGCTCAACCGCACCCCCCACACGCACCTTCAGAGAGGTGAGCATGCCCACAACCAGCAGGCCGACCTGGCCGAAGACCCTCAGATCCACGATCACTGCCCTGTTAGTCACCCTCGCGGCCGCGCTGATTCCCCAGGCCGCCTCGGCGCAGGGCACCAGCGCCCTGGCCGTGTCGCACAAGAGCCCGTTCAACTGCGGAAAGACCTTCTACGCCAACAACTGGTCCCCCGGCCACAGCCCCTCAGGTGCCATCGACTGGCAGAACTATGGGGGCGACGACATCAACGGTGAAACCGTGCGCGCCACCGCTTCGGGCACCGCGTACTTCTCCGACGCAGGCAGCACGAGCTACGGCAAGTGGGTGGAGGTCCGTCACAGTGACGGAACCAAAACCCGCTATGCCCACCTCGCGACCATGGTCAGGGCGGCCGGCGACTCGATGAGCGTCAGCCAGGGCACCACGATCGGGACTGTCGGCTCGACGGGCGGCTCCACCGCTCCGCACCTGCACTACGAGCAGCGGACCTCCACCGGTGCGGTGGACACCAGCCCGACCGTGGACGGCGTGACGGTGTCCTTGGGCGAGAAGAAGGCCATCACCAGCACCAACACCTGCAGCAGCAACCCCTACACCCCTGAGGAGGTCTGCGGCAGCGGTTACGCGGTCATCGACTCCGCCGGCCTCACCGGTGGTCGCACCTACCTGCTCTACAACTCCGGCAACGGCTACAACTGCGTCGTGACGCTGAAGACGACGAACCTCGGCTCACCGTCGTCGACGTCGGCCTTCCTGGAGCCGCAAGGGGAGAGCAGGACGACCGACTCCGGCAGCTACGACTACTACGCGGGGCCGGTCAAGCGCAACGCGGCCAGTCAATGCGTCAAGTGGGGCGGCTCGGTCGGCAGCAGCTCATACACCAGCCCCTTCGAACACTGCGGCTAAGAGCGTGACGGCCGGTCGCTGAAAAGCGTTCTACCAGCGACCGGTTTCTCAGCTGCGCAAGACGTCAAAGGCCACTACCCGATCACGGGAAGTGGCCTTTGACCTGGGTGGAGCCTTATCACCGGCCGCGAAGGGTCGCTGGGCGGCCCGCCTACTGCGCCGGGGGAACGGCGGCCAGATTCACCACACGCACCCCGCCGTTCTGCGGCCAGAAGATCACGCCTTGGCCCACCGACCACCGCTCCCCGTTGGCAGTGTGGAAGGGGACGAGCACGTCGGCGTGGGCGTCATAGACGACCATGGCGGCTCCGGTGAAGAACCGATCCTGGTACGGATACGCAGAGGGATAACCGTGGAGCAACCTGCGGACGCGGACCTGGCTGCCGTCGATTCGCTGCACCACGGAGTCGTCACCCCGAGCCCCGAGGCACCACGTGGGCCCGCAACGCAACCCTTCCACCCCGCGCGCCGCCGTGATCGCGGCAGTCCGACCAGTCTCCAGGTTGACGACCCTGGTGGGATTGGTCCGGATGTCGAGAGGCTCGTCGATCGCCCACGGCCATGCGGCGAGCTGCAACCCCTTGGACTTGGCCACCATCTCGGGTACCCCTCCGTCGATACTCATCCGCCACACCCCGCCGAGCGGCGAGGACCAGGCGACATGGTCGCCCGCGAGCGCGATCCGATCGACCGCCTCGCCCTTGACCGGCCCGACCCGTCTGGCCTGCCCGCTACCGCGCACGGGCGCGACCCACACATATCCCTCGGCCAGCCAGGCGACCCGCTCGACATCCACGGCCACGCTCTGCGGAGCTTGGAGCAGCGTGGCCACCACTCTCGAACGGCGCGTGGTGACGTCATAGACCTCGATCGTCCCCGGCTCCGCGAGCACCAGCACCTGCGTAGCGCTGATCGCAGCCAGAGGCCGGTATCTCCCCGGAACGGTGAGCACGGCCTGCGGCCATATCTGCTCGATCGTCTTGTCCGGGGTCGTCGTCCCCACGGTGGGCCTGGGGCGCGTAGGCCACACGACCAGCGCGCCCCACCCCAGCACGGCCACGCAGACCGACGCGAGCAGGACGCGAACTCTCCTCTGCCTCCGGTGGCGTCGCTTCGCCGCCATGCCGGGCAGCAGATCCACGTCCTGCGCCCGCTCGGCAATCGTCCGCAAAGCCTTGGCCAGCTCTTCCTCCGTCTTCATCCCCACCTCCCGATGAGCGCCTGCGCCCTGACGCGGAGTGTGGCGAGCGCGCGTGAGGCTTGGCTGCGGACGGTCGCCTGCGAAATGCCGAGAATCGCGGCGATCTCGTCGTCGGCGAGGTCTTCGTAGTAGCGCAGCACCAGCACCGCGCGCTGCTTGGACGGCAAGGCGCGCAAGCGCTGCCAGACGTCCTTGAGATCGTGCTCGTCCTCCCGGACTGGCGCAGGGACCTCGTCGGTGAGCTGCTCCTTCCGCCGTCTGCGCCACCAGCTCACGTGCTGCCTGGCCATGATCGTTCGGACATAGCCCTCGGGATCGTCCTTGTTCCTGACCCGCCGCCAGGAGGAGCTCAGCTTGAGTAACGCCTCCTGGACCAGGTCGGCGGCGTCATCGGCATTGCCGGTCAACACCAGGCCATACCGCAGTAACGCCGGCCCTCGGGCGCGGACGAAATCCTCGAACTCCACCTTCCAGGGACGTACGGGCCCCTGCTTTCGTTGCAAAAACCTTTGCCGGCGATGTGACGAAGCCCAACCCCCCATGCAACGGCAGGTTGACATCTGGAACGTCCGCATCGAGCCCCGGAGCCACTCGCCCCGTAACCCTGCGGGTGACGGCCGCGGATCGCCGTGTCCCCCTGACCGGCCAGTACGTGTGACGTGGCGGCCGACGTCCCCGCCACGACCTCCTGGCGTCCTTGACGTGGCGGGCTCGGCCGGGACCGCAACCTGGGGCGGCGCGGTCAGGCCACGGGGTGCGGTGCGGTGCGAGACTGAGCGGCCATCAGGTGGTCGATGAGCGCCAGCAGCACATCGCGGCCCGCCGTCCGGTCGCGGGCGTCACAGAGCACCAGCGGCACCTGCGGATCGAGATCGAGTGCCTTGCGGATCTCCTCCTCGGTCCGGTCCCTGACGCCGTGGAAGCAGTTGACGCCGACCACGAAGGGGATACCGCGGCTCTCGAAGAAGTCGATCGACGCGAAGCTCACATCCAGCCGTCGGGTGTCGACCAGGACGACCGCGCCCATCGCTCCGTTGACGAGGTCGTTCCACATGAACCAGAAGCGTTCCTGCCCAGGGGTGCCAAACAGGTAGAGCACGAGTTCGCTGTTGATGGTGATGCGCCCGAAGTCCAGCGCGACGGTGGTGGTGGACTTGCCACTCAGCCCTTCGAGATCGTCGACGCCGACGCTGGCATGGGTCAGATACTCCTCGGTACGCAGTGGGGCGACTTCGCTCACCGCGCCGACCATGGTCGTCTTCCCGACGCCGAAACCACCGGCGATAAGGACCTTCACCGCCAGGGGAGCAGCGTCGCCGTGGTCAGAGGTTGCGTAGTCCATCCCTCACCGCCTCAAGGATTTTCATTCCGGGAAGGCCGCTTGCCTGCGCGAAGGCCAGCGGTGGCCGGGCGCGCAGCTGACCGGCCCCGATCAGATCGCCGATGAGGATCTTGGTCACTGACACCGGGAGGTTCAGCGCGGAGGCGACTTCGGCCACCGCCAGGGGCCGCTTGCACAGAGCGAGGATGGTGCGGTGCTCCGGCTGCATCCTCCGCAGGCCGTGCTCCGAAGAGATCTCGGAGATCGCCGTCACCAGAGTGATCAGCGTCAGGTCGTCCCGCTCGGGGGCGGTTCGTCCGCCGGTGATCGTATAGGGACGAACAAGGGACCCGTCGGCGTCATCGTCGTCGTCGAAACCCTCCGTCCAGTGCTTCATCCGTGTCTCCCCGCGTCGTCGACCTGCGGGGCACGCGCGTCGGTTCCCAGCTTCTGCCCGACCTGCTGGATCAGGGTGTGCATCGCGACGGCCATCAGTTCGGCGTCGACCTCCTGGGACGCGACCACGGCCAGATGGGTGCCGCGGCCCGCGGCTGTGACGAACAGCCACAGGTCGGCCATCTCGATGATGACCTGGTGTACCGGCCCGCCGCTGAACAGCTGCCCGACACCGCGAGCCAGGCTCTGCTGGCCGGTGGCGATCGCGGCGAGGCGCTCGGCGTCCGAGCGTTCGATCGTCTTGGACCGGCTGATCACCAGGCCGTCGTCCGACAGCACGATGGCGTGCCGGGTGCCCGCGACCTGATCGACCAGGCCGTCCAGGAGCCAGTCCAGGTCTGTGTCGGTGGCGGTGGTTCGCTGCGTCATCATCGATCTTCCGTCGTAGGGGAGCTGAGCTCGGGGGATCCGTTCGGCTGGAGGGCCTCGTCACCGGTCCGGCGCCTGCGGGACTGTCTCTGGAACGCGCCGATCGTGGCACTGGATCGGCTGGGCTGGTCACGTACGGCCCAGGGTTTCTGGTCGCTCTGTTCAGCCCTGTCCGCCGGGACTTTGAGCTCGGTAACCAGGCTGGCCTGGCGCACCCGCTGGGGCAGCGGCCGGCGGTCGGACGACAGGGGTGCGTCGCCCAGATCCGGTGATCCGGCGGCGGGTGCCGTTACGTACGCCATCGCGCGTCCCCTGGAGCGAGTCGGCAACTGCGCGTCCTCGTGGGCCGGTTCCTGCGGGTGGGGCTGCGGACCGGTGAGATTCTGGGGGACCTCCTCGGGGCGCGCGGCCGGCTCGGGCACCGCGCGGGGGCGGTCCACCACCAGCGCTTCCGGGAGCAGCACGATGACACGGGTGCCGCCGAAGGCCGACGGCCGCAGTTCCACCTGGAGGCCCAGGCCCGCGGAGAGCCGGGCGACCACGTACAGACCGAGACGCACGTCGTCGGCGTGGGTCATCACATCGAGCTCCGCCGGTGACTGCATCAGGTCGTTGGCGGCGGCGTACTGCTCGGGTTCCATGCCCAGACCGCGGTCCTCGATCTCCACGGCGAGACCCCGGCTGACCAGTGCGGCCCGCACCTCGACGGGGGTCGGCGGTTTGGAGAAGGCGGTGGCGTTCTCCATGAGTTCCGCCAGGACGTGGACCAGCGGTCCCACCGCGCGCTCGGCTACCCAGGGTTCGCCCTCGACCTCGATCGAGATCCGTCGGTAGTCCTGGACCTCGCCCTGCGCGGCGCGCAGTACATCGAGCAGGCGTACCGGCTTGCGCCAGCGACGCTGCGGCTGGCCGCCGCCGAGGATCACCAGGTTCTCCTCGTAGCGGCGCAGCCGAGCGGTGAGGTGGTCCAGGTCGAACAGGCCCTCCAGCACCTCGGGGTCCTCGTGCCTACGTTCCAGTTCGTCCAGCTTCTTCAGCTGAAGGCCGATGAGGATCTGGGTACGGCGGGCGATGCGCTGGAGCATGCGTTGGAAGCCACGGTGTTGTTCGGCCTGCCGCACGGCGGTGAAGACAGCGCTGCGACTGGCCAGATTGAGGGCCTGGCCGAGCTCGCCGAGCTCGTCGGGGGTGGGCTCGAGCATGCGTACTTCCGCGTCCACGTCGACGTCCTCGCCGCGTCCCAGCCGGGCGACCACGTCGGGCAGCCGCTCCTGGAGTTCATGAGCCTCCTCGCGCAGGCGGAGGATGCGCCGACGAAGAACGGCGGTGAGGCGCCAGCTGGTGACGATGACCAGGCCCAAGGCGAGCAGGCCCACGCTGGTGACACTGATGAAGACCACGAAGAGCTGATCGGAGTGGCTGCCGCCGATCCTGCTGACGTTGTCGAGCCGGAGGCGGAGGAGTTGCAGCAGTTGCGGGGTGATCGCGTCCACCGAAGAGCGCCACGCGGAGCCGTCTTCGCGGAGTTTCACCTGGTTGCCATCGGTGCTGACCCCGGAGGCGACCAGCCGCCCCTCCAACGCGGTCATGGTCTCCCACGCCTTGCTGGTCGTCAGCGTTCCGTACTGGCTCTCGTTGCCCATGAGACTGGGGAGCACCCGGGACTGGAGGAGGTGCTTCCTGGTGCCGATGGCGTCGGCGACAAGGCCGTACTCGTCCCTCGTCAGGTGCCCCTTCTCCCAGCCACGGGCCAGAATGGCGTCCTCGCGGCCGATCATGTCGACGACCCAGAAAAGGTCGACCAGCGTCTGCGCCTTACTACTCACCTCGCCGTGATCGGTCTCGCTGAGGACGGTCAACACGCTGAGGTCTGACTCAAGGACGCCGCTGTAGTAGGCGAACGCCTCTTGCTCGCTGGACCAACCGGCGTCCACCGCCCGGCGCTGCTGGTCGAGGAGGCCGAGGCCGCGCTCGGTCCGGGCGATGGCGTCGCTGAGCCCCTCCTGTCCGTCGGTGGTGTCCAGGGCTACCAGCGGACGGAAGGCGTTCACGGCCTGATCGGTCACCGCGCGTTGCTTGGCAAGCTTGTCGCGGGAGGCGCTTCGGGGGCCGGCCTGCGCCTCCGCAGTGAGCCGTCGCTCCTGATCAAGGCTGAAGAACAGGTTGGCCGCAGGCATGCCGACGGTATTGGCGGCCAGATCCATCTGGGCCTTCTCCGCCTGCCACTGAGTGGCCAGTTGGTACATGCCCGAACCCAGCAGTGGGGCGAAAGTCATGCTCGGCACGAACACGACAATGATCAGTACGGTACGCAAGGGCAGCCGGCGGGCACCGGCCGGTCGCGGCGGCCCGCCGCCGGCTGACCCCGATAACCCGTTCCCGTCGCCCACGGTGCTCGTTCGTCGTCGCCCGACCCTGCCCCATCCAGCCATGTGCAGGACACTCTCCTCACAGATCGGTGCGCCCATGACGAAGAGCGCCAAAGTAGGCGATTAGTGGCCTGATAGTAGCCATACGGCAGTTGCCCCGAAAGCCCCCGCGTCGCCGGCCTGCTTGCGGGACGCTCTCGCACGTCGCGGATCCAGCGGGGCGGCCCCGGCGGAGTGCTTCGACCGGTTCTCATGTCGCGAGACCGAGGGCGATGCGTGGGTTGCGGAAGTCGTCGCGTGCCCAGCGGGTGCCCTCGGCGATGTCGGTGTGGTTGAGCAGGCGTAACGCACCGATCGCATGACTGCCCACCCGTACGCGGCCGGTGGATCTCTGCTCGTCCCACAGCCGAACAGAGATCCACCGGACACGCCCTCAGCATCGGGTTCCGAACGGTGACCGGGGACGGCTAGTTGACGCAGCCCGGAATGGTGTTCATCGGGCTGCAGTTATCGGGGATGTTGTCACGGATATTCAAGTTCCGGATGCTGACATTGGTATTGCCGGTGGCGATTCCACCGCCGCCGGACCCCTTGTTCCCTGTGACCGGGACGCGATCGAGCGTGGTAGTTCCCAGGTTGGAGATGCCTCCTCCCAGGCTGCCGGATATGTTGTTTTCCACGGTGCTCTGAATGAGGTGCGACACGCCGTTCGGCTGGGTGTTCAGTCCATCGCCGTTGATTGGTGCACTGTTACCGGCCAGGACGCTCTTGGACATCGTCAACGTCCCCGCGTTGAGGATCGCACCGCCTCCGACGCTCGATGTCGAGTTCGCGTTGAACCGGCTCAGGAAGATCGTCGCTTCGGCGCCCGAGTTATTAGCGAACGCGCCGCCGTTTGCTGCGTGGTTGCCGGCAAGGGTGGTCTGGTCCAGAACCACGGTGCCGGCGTTGAGGATTCCACCGCCGAAGCCCGCCGTGCTTCCGCCCAGAATGGAGATCCTTTCGACGTGGAGCGTCGCCCCGGATGCGACCTCCAGGACGCGGAAGGCGTCAGGTGCGGCCGAATCGCGCCTGATCTTCGTACTCGGCCCGCCCACCAGGGTGATGTCGCCCGTGATGATCGGTAGTGCGTCGCCGGGGGCGGTCGCGGTGGTGTAGTTGTAGACGCAGCGCGACGCGAGAATGAGCCTGGCGAC
Organism: Nonomuraea sp. NPDC005983; assembly: GCF_040614375.1. Taxonomy (NCBI): domain Bacteria; kingdom Bacillati; phylum Actinomycetota; class Actinomycetes; order Streptosporangiales; family Streptosporangiaceae; genus Nonomuraea; species Nonomuraea sp. NPDC005983. The sequence goes on along the minus strand of NZ_JBEXUP010000005.1, from coordinate 104,121 downwards.
TCCGATCCCGTTGGCTGTTCGGATCGCCGTGACGAGCGCGTTCGGGTCGCACGCGACGTTCACGACCTTCTCCAGACCAGGCATCGCCGCCGATCGAGGCCATCTCACGCCCGGCCGGCCACCACGGCACCACCCATCACCGACTGGACTTTCAGCACCCGTAACCCCAGCTCCACAGCCTCTCTAGCCGATGTCGACCACCCGCGCCCATTCGGGCGGCGCGTCCGGCGTGTAGTCAGGATCGTTCTCGTCCCACGACCGGGCCGCCCTCCTCCGCGAGAACAGCCCCACCACTGTCCGGCATGGTGGCCGCGCGTCCGGCCAGGGGGTCTGCCCGTCGGTCAGGATCACGATGACGTCTGGCCGCAGCCTTGCTCGCAGCGCCTTGGCGAAGCCCGTACGCAGGTCGGTCCCGCCACCGCCCACCAGCGTGACTCCCTCGGCGCGGCACAGCGGTTGCACGACCCGGGCCGCCGCGTCGCACGACAGCACGCTGACCAGGTCGCGCCGGCCGCCCACGGCGCGGACGATCGCGGCGACCTCGAGAAGCGCGCTGCCCAGTTCGGCGTCGCTGACCGACCCGGATGTGTCGATGACCACGGAGACTCGAGGCGGCCTGCGCCTGAGGCTCGGCAGGATGACGCCGGGCAGGCCGGCGGAGCGCCGCGACGGCCGGCCGTAGGTGTAGTCCTCACCCGCACCCGGGCCGGACACCGCCGAGCGGACCGCCGCGCCGAGCAGTTCCCGCCATGGCTGTGACGGATGGAACGCCTCCTCCGCCCACCGCCGCCACCCCTTCGGGACGTCCCCAGGTCGGGCGGTGATGCCCTGCGCCACCCGGAACCGGACCGCGTCTCGCTCCTGCGCGCTGAGCCCGTTCGCACCCTCCGGTCCGATCTCCCACTCCCGCTCCAGTCCGTCGGCGCCGCTGCCGCAATCCAGCCAGACCAGCCCCTGTGTGTACGGCCCGAGCCGGAACTGGCGCAGGTAGTCCTCCATGAGCTCCCCCTCGGGCAGCCCCAGCATCCCCGGTTCGACGACGCCCTCGGGCCGGGCCAGCCCATCCCCGAACACGTCGTCGTTGATCTCGAAGTCCGCGGCGATGTTCATCCGCAGCCGCTCCCCCGACCCGGTCAGTCCCCGCTCCGACGCGACCCGGTCGCTTCGACCGTGGTGGTCGCGCAGCAGGTGGGAGACTTCGTGCACCCACACCCCTGCCAGCTCCTCCACGGAGGTCCGGGCGACGAACGCCGGCGAGACGTAGCACCGCCAGTGCCGGTCCACGGCCATCGTGGGCACGAGCCGCGACTCCACCGTGTGCAGCGCGAACAGCGCCGTCGCCAGGTAGGGCCGGACCCGGGCGGCGTGTAGCCGGGCGGCGAAGAGCTTCTCGAGGTCCAGTGCCCCCGCTACGCCGGGCGTCATCGTCCCGTCCCAGCGCCGGCCGCGACCCGCGCCGCAGCCTTGTCCGCCCGCCTGCCCAAGGACACCACCCCGGTGAGCTGCTCGATCGACGCCGGGACATCCCAATCCGGGCGGCGCAGCGCGGCGAGCGTTGACGCGGGTACGACCACCAGGTCCGGGGCCCCGGTCTCCAACGCCCGCACCAGCAGTTCCCACGCCGCGTCCCAGCGGGACTTCTCCGGCCGCCTCCGGACCGCCTCGACCACGCCGTCGAGCACGGCCTGGCGCAGGTCGCCCCGCTCGGGCAGGTCGGCCGCCGCCGGGTCGGCCAGCAGCGCCTCAGGATCCGGGAGGTCCATCCGGTCCATGGCGGCCAGCAGCTCAAGCCCTGGACCGTCCCCCACCGTCCCCCGGACCAGCATGGACAGCACCTCCCTGGACGTGTTCGCCGCGGTGGCGAAGGCGATCAGACACAGCGCCATCTCCCAGCTGCGGGGTGAGGGCCATGGACCGCCCCGGTGGGCCTCGTTGCTCGGCAGCCGATGCACAAGGGCGGGGCGGGCGGTGAGGAGGCCGCACACCGCACGTCGGGCGAACGTCACAGCCTCTGACAGCCGCTCCGGGTCGAGCCGTGGCAGCGACGCCCGCGGCCAGGTTCCGCCAAGGCCGCGCACCACGACCTCGTGGTCATGCATCCACTGCAGATGAACGAACCGGTTCGCCAGGGGCGGACTCAGCTCCCAGCCGTCGGCCGCGGACGACCGCGGATTGGCAGCCGCCACGATCCGGACACCGGCCGGTAGCCGCAGGGCGCCGACCCGCCGCTCCAGCACGAGGCGGAGCAGAGCGGCCTGGACGGCCGGCGGCGCCGTGGACAACTCGTCCAGAAAGAGCAGCCCACGGCCGGCCTGGGCCAGGCGCACGGCCCAGTCCGGCGGAGCCATAGGGACGCCCTGCACCGCGGGGTCGTCACCGACCACGGGCAGGCCGGAGAAGTCGGACGGCTCGTGCACGCTGGCGATCACCGTGGTCAGCGGCAGGTCAAGGGCCGCGGCGAGCTGCTTCAGAGCCGCGGTCTTGCCGATCCCCGGCTCTCCCGACAGCAGCACCGGCAGGTCGGCCGCCACGGCCAGGGTCAGGGCCTCCAACTGCGTGTCGACGCGGGGCTCCGTGGCGGTGTCGTGGAGCAGGGCAAGGAGGTCGGCGGCGATGTCCAGCCGGGAGCCGTGAGCTGGACCGGAGGACGCGCCGACGGTGACAGACGAAGATGCGGGCATGCTGGATCACCTTTGAGGTCTGGTTGGGCCGGGACAGGAAGGCGGTGGGACAGCGCGAGGATGAGCTCGCGGCGTCAGCGGAATGTCGTGTGGCGCGGGCGTGCCCGGTCGCCGCGGGAGCGGCGCCCTGGCCGGGCGGCCGGGCCTTGCCCGAGCTCGGCCAGTTCGGCCCGGAACAGCCCATATTCGATGCGCCGCTGCGCCGCCGTCTCCAACTCGTCCCGCAGAGCGCCCCTGGGCAGCGGCGCACCGGGGCCGAGGAGACCTTCAACGGCGGCCAGAGCGCCGGCAGTGTCGCCGTGGTCCAGGCGTGCCCGGACGTCGATCAGACAGTCCGGGGCACGGTGGGCCTCGTCGATCACCTGCAGGCAGGGCAGCGGGGTGCCGGTCAGTGCGGCCAGCAACCTCTCGCGGCGGATCTCGGCAGGGCCGTGGTCCAGCGGGACCAGCACCTCGTTCACGAGACCGATCCGGTGCTGGGCGCCACGGCACTCGACCAGGCGCGGACCGCCTCCCCCTTCAGGGCTCCGCGGCCCGCCGACCGGCGAACGGCCAAGTACGAGCGCCGACGCGACGAGCGGGTGCAGCCGGTCGGCCTCGATCAGCCCGGCGCGAAGCAACGCCAGGTCGGGCAGCACCCACGTCGCCGCATCGGGCAACACCGGCAGCGCGGACGCGTCACCCCTCGTAGGAGCCGTCCTGATCCGTAGCGCCGGGAGCCCGGAGGTATCCCCGTCCACGGCCAGATCCAGTACCAGTCGACGCCGCCCCCCGAGCCGTACGGCGACCGCGCCACCGGCCCGCCCTATCGTGCGGAGCAGCATCCACGCCTCGGGCGCCCACCGGTCCACGGCGCAGTCACGCGCCAGCGGCATATCCAGGTTCGGAGTGGGACGTCCGTCGTCGGGTGGCCGATCCGCCCCAGAACGGACCCGGAGCTCACCGACCCTGCGGACATCCCACAGGTGGCGGTGCAGATCGAGGCGGAAGCGCCGATGAGGGCGGGGATGCGGATGCAGACCGGCCCCGAGCCGGGACCCGTCCCACAGAGCCAGGCTGATCCGTTGACCGGCATCCGCCCAAGCCGGCGGCGTCCGGGCCACGAGGTGCACCGTGCCGCCGTCGCCACGCCCCATCGGGTCGTACCGGGCCAGCGAGACGGTCAGGCCCGGACGCATCAGCCCGTCCGGCGCGATCCTCGGCATGTGCCAGCGCAGCAGGTCAGGAGCCAGATGGCGGAGATCGGCCCGGAGGCAGGCGGCGAACTCCTGGCCGTAGGCGTGAGCCGCACAGCGCAGATTCAGATCGACGTCGACGTGTGCCGCAGCACACGCTCCCGCCCAATCTCCGGTGGCACGGCGGGCGGTCGCAGATTCAATCATGGAGGGCGGCACGGCGAACTCGCGCACGCGCAGCCAGCAGGAAAGACGGGAATCCCCGTTCGCAGCCGAGTAGTGCATCAGCACTCACCTTGTGCGAACAGGACCCCCGATCTTCTGAAGGAGGTGTTCATCTGGAGGAGCGTACAACTTCGCGCAGTGGATCCGCCACGCTGTTTCGTGAGGAACCACCCCTGGCTCACGGTCCGCCCCAAGCACGTGCGGCGGCCGGCCATGCAGCGCCTTCGCAGCGCCGCGTCGGCGGGACACCGCAGGCTGGCGGACGCTCTCGCTGTTGCTGCACGCGGGCGTCCGTTTCCACAAGAGTTGTTGTGGCGGCCCCGGCTACCGTCCGCGCACGCTCGGCGAGGTACGCGCGCGGATGGCGTACGCCCGGACCACAGGAGAGCCCTGATCACCAAGGGAAACGGCCGCGACCTGGGCAGGGGGCAGACCGCGAGAGCCCGTGACCGCCCTGTTGGCCGGCTTTGATGGCACGGCGATCAGGCTCGCTACCTGCCCGGCTGGAGCATTTCCCCCGCGCGAGGGAGGCCAAGATGGGTGGCTTCGGCGATGTGCCTCATGTTCCGTTCCAGGAATCTGGACAGCATGTTGAGCAGCCTCATCGCCGTTGTGTCGTCGGCGGTCATCACCATGGGGGTGGCGATCGCTCCAGCGCATGCCTCCGAACCGCCGGATCTCTCGGGCATCGGCGGACTGATCGACGGATACGTCGCCCGCTCGATGGCCGAGGAGAAGGTGCCCGGCGCGGCGGTCACCGTGGTGGCAGGCGGTCGGCAGGTGTACTCGAAGGGGTACGGCCTGGCGGACGTCGAGCGCGGAATCCCCGTGGACCCGGAGCGCACTCGCTTCCTCGTCGGATCAGAGACGAAGCTGTTCACCGCGCAGGCGGCGCTGCAGATGGTCCAGGCAGGCAAGCTCAACCTGGACGCCGACGTCAACACCTACCTTACGACCTTCAAGATCAAGAACACGTATCCCGGCTGGCCGGTCACCTTGCGGAACCTGCTGACGCATACGGCGGGGTTCGACGAGGACTACCTGGTGGGGAGCGGAGGCGAGGACCCGAAGGACGTCGAACCACTTGGCCGGGCTCTGGCCGACACCCAGCCTGCGCGGGTCCGTCCGCCTGGCACGGTGACCTACAGCAACTACGGCATCGCGCTCGCCGGTTACCTGGTCGAGACCGTGTCGGGCCTGCCGTACGCCGACTATGTCCAGCGCAACGTATTCGCCCCTCTCGATATGGAGAACTCGGCCATCGCCTGCGGCGGCCAAGCCGTGGCCGAGGCGTATACCTCCGACGGCGCACCCACCAAGGTCACCTGCGCCAACTACTCCGCCTCCGGTGCGGGTCCGGTGTCGACGGCCGCGGACATGGGTCGTTACATGATCGCCCAGCTGTCCGGCGACCCCCGGCTCGGTCCGGGGATCGCCGAGCAGATGCAACGGCAGCAGCACACTGAGGATCCGCGGCTGTCCGGGATGGGCTACGTATTCGAGGAGATGCCTTATAAGGGGCATCGGCTGCTGTTCAAGGGCGGCGACATGCCGGGCATGCACGCCTTCATGGTCCTGCTGCCCGATCAGGACATCGGCCTCCAAGTCCTCTCCAACGGGGACGGCAAGGGCCGGGACGGCGTTGACGGCATCGGACTGGCCGAACAGATCGTCGACCACTACTTGCCGGCCCTGTCTCCGCCCGCGGCCAAGCCCTTGGCGGGTGCGACCTCCGAACAGTACGAGGGCTGGTACCTCAGTAGCCGGACCAGCCACGGCAGCATCTTCAAGCTGCGGTCACTGCTCGGCACACCCGTGCACGTGACGCCGGCCGGTGACGGCCGTCTTCGCACGACGGGCATCGAGGGCAAGCCGACGTACTGGACACAGATCGAGCCTGGCGTGTTCCAGCAAAGCGGCGGCTGGAGTCGAATCGCCTTTCCTCAACCCGGTGTGCTGGCGATCAGCGGTAGCACAGTCGTCTTCGACAGGATCGGTCTTCTCGATCACCCCTGGGTTCACCTGGGCCTGGCGGCCTTCGGCATCGTCGTACTCGCGGCGACCTTGATCGGGATGCCCGCGGTGGCGGTCGTCAGGCGGGCGCGCAGGCGTCCGGCGCATCCCCGAGCCGCCAGGATCGCCCGACTGCTCGCCTGGCTGACCAGTGTGACCGTGATCGTGTCCATTGTGGGCCTGGGAACGCTCATGGCGGACCAGAGCCGCGCGCTGCCCATCGTTCTCGAAGGCTCGCCATCGCTGATCACCATGTTGGGGCTGGCGTCGCTGTCGGTCCCGCTCGCTGCCTGCGTGGTGTTCTGCGCCGCCGCCGCGTGGTGGAAGCGGTGGTGGCGGCTGCCCGGAAGGCTCTCGTACATGGTGAGCGCGCTGGCCGCAACGTCGTTCGCGACCGTCGCGACCATCTACAACCTCGTCGGCCCTCCGTACACGTAAATTATGATTTCTACCCTTATGTCGCTTTCCCGTGGTGTGCTGCGTCAGATTCCGCCACCTGTCCTCGATGTCGCGATCGCGCTGGCCGTGCTCGTGGCTCATACGGCGCCCTTCCTGGCGACGTCCAGGGTTGCGGATCTGGTGGAGGGATGGACCCTCTCGCAGTACCTGCCGGTCCTCGGGCAGGCGTTGCCGCTGATCTGGCGGCGGCGCGCACCGGTCCCCGTCCTCGTCGTGGTGCTGCTCGCGACCGTCGTCTACGGCCTGAGGGCCGACACGGCGCCGCAACCGGTCGCCTACGCGGTGCTGGTCGCGATCTACACGGTGGCCGCAACCGGAGCGCGACGGGAACGCGCATGGGCGGCCACGATCCTCCTCGGCGGCATCGGCCTGCAGATCACGGGCCTTGTCCTGAAAGAACCCGGCGCGGACACGATCACACGCGGATTGGTCATGTACGGCGCAGCGTGGGCCATAGGGCGATCGGCGGCGAACCGGCAGGCCTACGCCCGCCAACTCGAGCGAGAGAAGGAGTTGGAGGCTCAGCGCGTGGCCGTACGTGAACGTGCGGCGATCGCCAGAGACATGCATGACATCCTGGGACATGCGATCAGTTTGATGATCGTTCAGGCCGAGTCCGGGCCGCTGATCGTCCGCTCAGAGCCTGAACGGGCCGAGGCGGCGTTCGACACCATCGCTTCGGCCGGGCGGAGCGCGATGACACAGGTTCGCCGGCTACTGGGACTGCTGAAGGACGATCCAGCCGGAGGGGTCCCCCTCTTGGATCAGATCCCGGCCCTGGTTGAGGGTGTCGATCGCGCCGGAACGCGCGCCACGATCAAGATCTCCGGCGTCCCGGGAACATTGCCGCCCGACGCCGAGGCCACGGCCTATCGGGTAGTACAGGAAGCGCTCACCAACACGGTCAAACACGCCAGCGCCACCCTGGTCACGGTTCTCCTGGACTGGAGGAAGGACGCCTTGCTCATCCACGTCATCGACGACGGCCGCGGACACTCCGAAGGCACCGACGGAGGTCACGGCCTCAAGGGCATTCGGGAACGGGCGATGGCCTGCGGCGGCACCGCTTCGTTCGGCCCCGGCCCGGGCCATCAGGGTTTCTCCGTTTCTGTACGGCTACCGCTGGCGGCCTCATGACGATCAACGTCGTACTCGCCGACGACCAGGAACTCGTCCGCAGCGGCTTCGCACTGATCCTCAACACCCAACCCGACATCTCGGTGTCCGCTGAAGCAGGCGACGGCGTCCAGGCGGTCGAGGCGGTACGCGCCCACCAACCAGACGTGGCTCTCCTCGACATCCACATGCCCACCATGAACGGCATCGAGGCGGCCAAGGTCATCTGCGCCGAGACCTCCACCAAGGTCGTCATCCTGACCACGTTCGACCAGGACGAATACGTCTACGAGGCGCTGCACGCGGGAGCCAGCGGATTCCTGCTGAAAGACGTCCGCCGCGACGATCTCGTCCATGCCGTACGCGTCGTGAACGCCGGGGAGTCCCTGCTCGCCCCGGCCGTGACTCGGCGGCTCATCGACGACATCGTCCGGCGGAACGCACGTCCTCCCGTCTGGAACAAGAACGTGGAGGCCCTGAGCGGCCGCGAACAGGAAACCCTGATTCTCCTCGGCCGCGGGCTGTCCAATCCGGAAATCGCCTCCGAATTGGTGCTCAGCGAGCACACAGTGAAGAGCCATGTCAGCGCCGTACTGACCAAGCTCGGCCTACGCGACCGAATCCAGGCGGTCATCTTCGCCTACGAGTCCGGGATCATCCAACCCGGCAGTTGACCTGGACACCTCAAGAACGGCTCAGGCACGGAAAGCGCGACAAGTCCGAACAGAGATCAAAGCCCAGGCGGGGAAACCATCCCTCACCTGGGCTTTCGTACGAGTGAGCCATTTTCATCGTGGCCGACGGGCGGTCTCGGTGTAGTGCAGGACGAGGATGGCCTGCACGATCGCGGTCGTGCGGCGAGGGCAGCAGTGCTGCTTGGTCAATATCTTCCCGGCCTTGAGGGTGGCGACAGCACGTTCGCCGAGTGCCAGGGCCTTGGCGTGGAGCCCATTGAATCATTCCCTGTGTGGCAGGTTCCACAGGTGAAGGGTGGTCTGGTCCTTGGAGACTGTGTACCAGGCGCCCTGCCCCGCCGATCGGGGAGATCCCGAGACGGAGAAGGGGTAGGCAATCCGGCCGCGCAGGGCCATCGTGCGTGGGTCGACAAGCCAGTGGCGGGGGGCCTCCGCGTGGTACTCGGTGCCGACCACGGCGGTGTCGTCGTATGGGAACGCCGCCTCGTAGTCCCACCGAGCGCGGTCGTCGTCCTCGTTTGAGGGAGGAGGCACAGCGTCCTCGGCGTCCAGATGCCGCAGTTCCATGCCATCCTCCGCCCGGTGCAGGTAGAGGGACCACTGCCCCAGATCCGTGGTCAGGAAGTACTCCCCGGACGGGCTCACGCAGAGGAGGACCTCCTCAATGAACCACTGGACAGTGAGCCTCGCGCCATCCCAGTGTCCCCACAGCACGGGTGAGTTCTCCTCGCCCTCGCCGACCGTCAGCCCCATGTACGCCGGGTTCGGGTGGGGGAAGTGGGTGGAGCCCGATCCCACGGTCATCGTCTCGGCCCGGGTCAGCACCGTGCCGTCGGCGGGGTCGAGGATCAGCCATTCCTCCTTGGTGTCGCGCCCCGCGTGGTTGCGGATGTGGGCCCAGAGGAGCCGGCCGTCCGAGGAGAAGGCCGCCGAGCCGCTGTCCGCGTGGCCGTGGTGGTAGTCGTCGGCGTACTCGGAGAACGAGGCATGGGCCTTGGTGCACACGGCGGCGGACCAACAACCGTGCCGGATCTCCCATCGCACGGCGCCGGTCGAATCCACGGCTCGTAGCGCGTGCACGCCGGCGAACACGGCGAGATCACCCGTGGGAGAGACCGCCACCGAGCCGTACCGGCGGGGCCAGGGCGCGGGGAAGCGGACCTCTGTCTCATCCCCGTCCAGGTTGTGGACGGCCAGCTCGGCGTCCCCGCGCTGCACCAGAAGCCTGCGCCTGGGCCAGTGCAACACCTGCGGGGCGTCCGCCGACGCGAGGTCGAGCGGAGCAGTGGCGGTGGCCATGAGACGAGCGGCGAACTGGTTCGAACTCCCGTGGATAGCATCGTTTGGCACAGTCGTATGGTTTCACGCGCCTCGGATGGTGCAGGTGACCTGAAGTCAGCCGCTTTGTCCAGGGTTTCTGCACCGTGTCTCTGGCCTCACTTTGCGTAGTGAAGCCCTCGGAGATTCGAACTCCTGACACCCTGCTTGCGAAACGGTCTGTTCTTCAAGGGCGACGGCCCCGACCTGCGTGGAGAATCGATCCGCGAGTGACCACGATTGACCGCTGCTGACCGCCCTCAATGGCACGACGATCAAGCCCGCCACCTAAGCACTTCCGCGCGACGCGCGCACCCCTCGCCCTGATCATCCCGTCTGCCGCCGACCCGCCCGAAGGCTCGGCTTTGCCCCGGTCCATGGCGGGCGGGAGAGCAGGCGCGCCGGCTCGAAACCGTGGGAACCAAGCACAGCGCAGCCGCTGCAGAGGTCGCCGCAGCACGCGTACGTGGATCGTCGTCGGACAAGCAGCGCAGGACTGGGTCCACCAGGGCGGGAGCGATGCTCCTGCACCCCATGACGGCGTCGTACGCCCAGGCCGGCGTTTCGATGTCTCACGGTTCATCCGGGTCCCGCTGCCGAGGATTGTGGTAGATCGACCAGAGTTCACTCTCACTTCGGTCCGGCTCGGTGCCCTCGGCCACTGCTGCGAGAAAGTCGAGCAGGTGTGCCCGAACCGGCTGCGGCTCCCGCCAGCTGTATGCGATCGGACGATCGAACCCCGGTTCCTGAAGCAACCCGGCGACTACCATCGCGACTGGGGCCGTAGCGGCGAACTGGAAGATGCCTACCCAGTCGCGTGAGAAGCCGTCACCGGCGCGCTTCGGGCCGCCGCGAGCCGACCCACGTGTAGCGTCAGGCAGTTTGCGTACTGCCATGAAAGAAGGATTCGATCTGCTCCGCCACAGAGAAGTCCACGGTGCAGGCCGGGCACGTCGTGCGCCCGAACAGGTAGGTCAGGTGCTCGGCGGCCGCGGCTTGCCCGGCCTTGACGGCCATGCGATACAGCCGGGAGGCCAGCGGCTGGAGGTCGGCAGGCTCCGCCGGGCGGATGCCGGTCACCGTCGGCCCCTTGAAGTTGAGCTTCCGCACGCTCTCGTGTGGGTCACGACGGCGAGTGCCGGGGTCGGGGCTGTGGTGGAGGTCGATCTCCAGACACTCTGAGCAGGATGGGCAGATCACGTCGTGGAGGTTCGGGAGTAGGCATTCGCTCCACACCGGTACGCCCTCGAAGGCCAGGAGGTCCTCCAGCGGGTAGAGGTAGTCGTGTTCGTCGCCCTCGAACGGCTCCTCTGTCAGGTGGCGCTGAACGATCCGGTGCAGCTCGTCGATCTCGGCCGGGTAGCGCTGACGGCAGTATCCCGGCCGGTGAAGCTGCGTTTCCTCGGCGACGATACGGCCGGCCAACGAAATCGCTGCCCGCTGATCGCCGGGCATGCGGCTGCTGGCGATGTCCGCCAGGACAGGCAGGGCGGCAAAGCTTGCCGGGTACACGGTTCCCTGATGGCAGAGGCTGGACCAGAGTTCATGCCAGGCGTTGGGAGCCAACTCCGGATCCCCGACCTCTTCGAAGAGTTGTGGGAGGTCGGTCGCGACACCGTAGGCGTGCTCAAGGCGTGACCAATCCGTCGACATGCCCACGATCATCCCAACGGCGCCTGCGGAGTGAAATGGCACGGGACAGCCCGTAGGAAAAGGCTGCAAGCAGCACCGGCACGAACCCGATTGCAAGCCCGACTGCAAGAAGCGTTCTCATCGATGCTGCAAGCGACCACGCCCGAAGGAATGCGCGAGGCATGCGGGCAAGCGCCCGAAGCGTACGGGCGGCGGTCTCGTGCCCGTCGACGGGCACGGAGGGCCGTGAAACCGCAGGGGACGACTGGCAGGAGACTGGCCTGGTCTTCACCACTGCGAGCGGCCGGGAAGTCGAACCGTCGGCAAGGACCGGGCTGCTGGTGTCCGCTCCGCAATCGCCCGGCTCTCACGCGCCAGGAGCCCGGTATGCCACCTCCATCCGTGCGGCATCGTCGATCTCCTCTGGCGTCAGCAGGACAGCCGTCTTCGTTCGTACCGCCCCAGACGCCGATATTGTGAGACCCAAAGCGGCCGAAGCCGCATTGCTCGGCAGGTCGACGAGCACATACGTGTCTGTCTCGCCGAACGCGAAATACATCTGCTCGACCCGGCCGCCGACGCTTTCCGCCATGCGCTCCACCGCTTGCCGGCGTCCGGTGCCGCCATCTTGCAACACTCCTTTGAGGCCATCTGCGGTGTAGGTCGCCTGAATCAGATACTTGGGCATGGTCGAGTCCCTCTTCTCGTGCCGCCCACCCTGCGCTGGGGCGGCCGTTGCGGTCACGGGTCGAAGTTCTCAGCTTAGGGTGACGGTAACCCCACCCGCTGTACTGGTTTTCCCTGTCGAAGTCTTACGCTGCGAAGCCTGCAGCGGTCTTACAGCGCGTGACCGTTACGGCGAGCGCACGGCCTTCCACCTAGGACGGAGCCATATCGGTACCCTTCATCGGACGATCTTGCGATCCCATCCCGACGGAGCAGCAGCCATGAACGACACATACTCTCCCGTGCCGGAACTGAATCAGCTTAACGAGCTTCAAGAACGACTAGAGGGCGAGTTCATCTCGGACGGGTTCGAGCTGATCGAGTTCGGAGAGTCTCGACATGATGGCTGGTCGGAGGCTCCGGAGTTCCTCGATGGTTTTCTCCCTTTCGCTTACGCCAACAGCTCCGGTTCGTTCTACGCCCTCTGGCGTGTGGACGACCGCACGGACCTGTCGACTTTGCCCGTTGCGGTGTTCGGGGATGAGGGAGGGATTCATCTCATCGCCTGCACCCCCCGGGATCTGTTTCGGCAGCTCGCGTGCGACAGACCACTGTGGGTCGACTGGGGAGGGGTCGGCTTCGGCGCGTACGAGGGGTATCACCGCGACGGTGACCGCCGCCGTCGAGCCCACGAGACGTATCTTGCGTGGCTGGATCAAACCTTCGACCTCGCTCCACCAGACGATCCCAACGAGTTGGTCCGTGCAGCTGAAAGGGAGCTGGGAGCCCGGTTCACGAGCTGGGTAGGGCGTTTCGTGGAAGGGGTCTGATCACATCGCCGGCGACGGAGATCCAAGCTCGTCTTCGCGTGAACGTATATCTATCGCCGGTTCAGGGGCCGCAAGGAGAGCATGCCGACGGCCACAGACGGCTTCCCTCGGAGAACGTCCGCCAAGTCTCGGGCCGGCAGAGATCTCCGCCGGAGGCATCTATGGCGCGAGGAGATCAGGTGCGACGCCCGTGTGCGCCAAGGCTTGGACGGCGTCTGGGCTCCAGGTGTACTCGACTACGGGTAGTTCAAAGCCTGCCGGGAAGCGTTCCATGAACTCTCGTGTGGCCTGGCCGCCGCTTCGCTCGTAGAAGCCGATGGCCGGCGCGTTATCACGGAGCACCTCGAGGTAGATGGCCTTACCGGAATGATGGGCGACTGCCCAGGTGAAGGCGTGACGCATGAGCTGACGACCGATGCCCGAGCGTTTGCGTGTGGGGAGAACATGGAGGTTTTCCAGCAGGACCCGGCCGTCAGGCTGCAGGCACAGGTAGACGAACCCCTGAAGCGCGATGCCCTCTACCGCTACGAGCAGCAAGACGGAGTTCTCACCTACAAACTCAAGCGTGGACCACGAGAGTCGCGTGGTCCAGAAGACCCTGCGCGCTTCCTGCAGCGGTCCGTTGAGGTAGGTGGCGGGCATGATTCCAGCGTAGGCAGTCTGCCAGCTCTCGGTTTGCAGCGCTGCGATAGGTTCGGCGTCATCCGTTGTGCCTGTCCTGAAGTGCATGGACTTAGAGGGTGCCATAGCCACGAATGGGCCTGACGGCGAGGTCGATGTTGGCACGAACGCCCCGCACCGTGATCGGTTGCGGGGCATTTAACGAGGTGGAGCCTAGGAGATTCGAACTCCTGACATCCTGCCTGCATATCGGGCCGATCACCAGGGGAAACACCCGCGACCTGAGCGAGAGGCAGTCCGCGAGTGACCATGACTGCCCCCTGCTGACCGCCCTTAATGGCCCGCTAATGGCCCGGCGACCACGTCCATGATCGGCGGAGTGTCATGTGCGGCTTAAGTCGCGGGGCAGAACACCGATTTGAGGGCGTTGGTGATGCGTCGGTCCGTGGTCATGCGCTCGTCATTGTCCATGGCCAGTGTCATGGACACGGCGAACTGTAGGCGGCCGTCGGAGGATGTGTAGGTCGAGGCGAAGAAGCCGGGGGCGCTGCCCCCGCCTCCTGGGGCGAACTCGGGGTTGCCGGCGCACGGGCCGCCTGAGGGCTGCGGCGGCCGGCCAGGCGGCGGGTCGGTGAGCAGTTTGTTCAGGGACTCCGGCAGGAGCCTGCCCTGACGAAGGGCGCGCTTGAAGGCGCCGACGTCGTGCGCGGTGGAGACCACGCCGCCGGCGCCGAGCATGGTGGTGGCGTTGATCTTGTCGACATCGCGCAGCGTGCCCGTCTCGTCCGGGGCGTAGCCGTGCCCGTGCGGGCCCTTGATGCCCTCGGTCGCCTTTGCGGGCAGGTAGGTATCGCGCATTCCGAGCGGGGCGAAGAGGCTCCGGTTGAGTTCGGCCTCCAGTGACCTTCCGGACAGTTTCTCGATGATCATGCCGAGCAGGATGTAGTCGGTGTTGGAGTGGTTGAAGGTCCCGATCTCCACCGGCCGAGGGTTCTTGCGCGAGGCCGCCAGCAGGTCGGTCGGGCGGTAGTTACGGGTGGGGTCCATGGTGTCCGCGCCGATGTACTCGGGGATGCCCGAGGTCATCTGGATCAGGTTGAGCACCGTGATCTCGTCGGCCCGCTCCACCAGGTCCTTCTCCGCCACCTCCGGCAGGACCGCGCTGAGTTTGTCGTCCAGGCTCAGCTTGCCCTCCTTGACCAGTTGCAGCACCACGGCGGCGGTCATGCCCTTGGTCTGCGAGCCGATCCGGTAGCGGGCGTTCGACGGGATCGCGCCGCCCTTGCCATAGAGCAGGCGGGACCCGGCCGCCCCCTTCCCGACCCGCTTGCCGTCCACGTACACCTCGCCGATGGCGCCCACCACGTGGCCCGTCTTCACCAAGTCTTCCATCGCCTTCTGCACGTCCCCGACCTTGACGGCGCCGGCAGATACCGAGGCGGCGGCGGGCCCTGCTGCGCTCAAGACCAGCGCCGCGCACGCCAGCGACGCGACGCCAGTCAATGTCGCTCGACGTAAAGTCATGAAGTCTCCCTCTGCGAAGTCCGAATGCTCAGCTGTCGAGCCACAAGTTCTAGTGAGGGCAGTGCTAGATCGGCATAAGCCCCTAAGGTGCGGTCCAGCGCGCCGGTGCGTGGTGCTTCTCCGCGCGAACGGCGGGGGTGGCTGACAGTTCCGCACTTTCCAACCGGGTCTACCGGGCGACTGCGGTTGATGGGCTCAACGCTTCCGCCAACGTTCGTGATCGACCACGGCGATTGTCACGCAGTCTGTCACTCAGCCGACCTCGTGGCAGGCGACGGATTCCAGTGTCATCACACCAGGGACACAGCCATGTACTGCCGAAGTGTTCCTGCAGGACCGTCCGAGCAGGACCGGCGAGCCCTCGCCGAGCTGATCAACCAGTTCGCGCAGGAGGAAACTGACCCCGAACAGCATCTGACGGCCTGGAAAACGCCCGAAATCCTAGGTCTCCTGGCCTGAGGGCACCCCGGCTCAAAGCATCCACGAAGAAGATCAACAGCTAGTGCAGAGAATTCGCCGGGGCGCAGTCAGGTGCCCTCACCCAACTGTTCGGCCAGCCGCTCCAGGCCGCCCCTGATGAGCTGCCCATACTCGTCGTCGCCAAGCGCGCCGATCTCGGCCCGCGCCTGCTGGAGATGCTCACGGGCGCGGCCGAAATCGCCCAGCTTGCGATAGCACTCACTCACGTTCAGGTGTAACGACGGATACAGGCCAGCCACTGAAAGGGGCACCCCAGCTTGGGCCACCCGCTCATCGGTGACCAGATCGGCGGCGGCAAGCGCTCGCAGATCCCACATCAGCTCCTGGTGCACGTCGTCCTGCACGTCGGCCATCGAGTGGGCAAGGACGCAAACATGCAACGGGTCGCCTTGCTCACCGCCGATGTCGTCCCAGATCTGCGCGAACAAGTCGCGAGCAGCGTCACGCTGGCCTTGGTGGTGATGCAACTCCACTCCCTGGCCGATCCGGGTCATCGTTGGGTCGGTGGTCATGAGCAGCTCCTTCACAAGCCCTTCCGACAAGAACAACTAGATCCTGATGTAGAGAACATCAGGATGCGTGAGTTAGGGCTTCTGCCGCAGCCGGTCCAGCGGCAGATCCTTGCGCAGCCGCCGCGAGCAGATCACCGCCAGCACCTTGGCCACGTCGGCGGCCGAAGCCGGGCGCGGCAGGCTCTTGGGCACCTTGACGGTGTCGATCCGGTCCATCGGATTGGCGTCCAGGAGGTCGTGGCGGACGGCCCACTTGGCGAAGGAGGCGACGGCGGCGCGTTTGCCGATCTTAGGGCAGGAGTGCGGCGGCCTTGACCTGGTGGAGGTGGACAACCAGGTCGAAGGATCGGCCCAGGGAGGCCTGGACAGCCTGGTCGGGTGACCAGAAGCCGCCGCCGATCAGGCGGGTGGGGCGGGCCTTGGCTAGCCACTCCCGAGCGGCCGCCGGCGCGGTGCGGGTGTCGAGGATGAAGTCGCGGTAGCGGACCTGGTCCAGGACGTACTCGTTGTAGTCCGCGCCCGCCGCGCTGACGGTGCCCTTGCACGCCGAGGGACGTTCGGCGGGCTTGGATCCCTTCGGGCAGGTGCCGTCGGTGAGGAAGTTGTAGCCGCCCCGGTCGAAGCTGGTACCGACGGTGACGAACCGGTCGCCGAGCCGCTTGTGCAGCTTCCCGCCCATCGGGCTGGGGACGAACGCGGTGTCGATCGGGGTGTAGCTGAGGTGCGCGTTCAGTCCCGACACCTGGATCTTGTTGCCGGTGGTCCGGTTCCACCAGGTCACGTTGTCGGCCAGTACGGCGTCCCGGTAATCCTGCGCCTGCCGCCGTCCCTCCGCCGTACCCTGATCGAAGGCGAAGTCGGTGAAGGTCTGTGACAGGGCGCGGGCGTGCTGCACCACCCACCGGTCGGCGCCCTGCTTCTGGAGCAGCTTCAGCGCCCGGGTGGCCCGCCGCGCGTTGTCCTGCCGCTTGTCCAGCGGTACGGCCAACGCCTGCGCCATGTACTCGCCCGCGTTCTTCGTGGTGGGGCGCAACCCGTCATATAGCTTGGTGGCCTCGGGTAGCAGGTCGGCGTGGTGCTGCTTGACGTAGGCCAGCACCTTGTCGAACAGGATGTCGCCGGGGTAGAGCAGGTCGGCGCCCATGAACTGGACCTTGTCGGCGTGGCCGGTGTTGTAGGCGCGCATCCACTGGACCAGGTCGAGGAACTCGCGGTTGTCGAACAGGTCGTAGGGGCCCTTGACCTCGTCGTGGAAGATCGCGCGGGGGTCGCCCTTGCCGTCCAGGACGTAGTCGTTGAGCCGCACGCCGGTGCTCCAGCTCAGCTCGCGGGCGAAGGTGGTGAAGCCTTTCTCGGTCACCAGGTAGCGAAACACCCGCTGGTTGAGGGTGTAGAACTCGGCGGTGCTGTGCGTGGCCTCCCCAACGCCGACCACCTGGGCGTTGCCGATCATGGCGCCGAAGGCGTCCAGGTCGTGCGCATGGGTACCAGACGAGGTGGAGGCCAGCGGCTTGGCCACCGTGTTGAGCGCAGCCACGACGTCCGCGTCACCGGTGTCAGCGAACGCCGGGGTGGCGGTCCCCGCGATGGTCGCGGCGGCAAGGCTGAGGGCAAGAATCTTGGTCTTCATGGCATCTTCCGAAGAATGAGGGGCTTGCTTGGGCACGTCTGAGACTTCCGGGGTGCGCTGACAGTCCGACGACGGTGTGCTGACAGCGGGCCGGGGCGCTGTCGGCTCAGATCCGCGGGCCGAGGAAACAACCGCCGGAGGCGTCGATGACCTGCCCGGTCACCCAGCGGCCTGCCTCGGAGGTCAGGAAGGCGACCACGTCGGCGATGTCGTCGGGCTGCCCGACCCGCGGGATGGCGTTGCCGGTGCCGACCATCTGCTGGACCTCGGGGTTGCCGAGCATCCACGGGTTCATGTCGGTCACCGTCGGCCCGGGCGCCACGGCGTTGACGGTGATGCCACGCGCCCCGACAGTCTGGGCCAGCGAACGGCTGAGCACCTCGATGCCGACCTTGCTCATCGCGTACGGCGCCTCGGGCATCGCGATCCGGGTCGCCGCAGTGGTCACGTTGACGATCCGACCGCCGTCGTTGAGCAGCGGCAGCGCCCGCTGGATGATGAACAGCGGCGCCTTGGTGTTGATCGCGATCAGGCGGTCGAAGGCTTCGGGGGTGATGGCGTCGATCGGGCCCCCGGTGTTGATGGCGGCGTTGTTGACCAGAATGTCCAGCCGTACCCGGCCGGTCCACGCGGCAAGGCCCGCCTCCAGTCCGGCGAACAGGGCATCCACGTCCCCGGGCACGCCCAGCTCGGCCCGCACGGGGAAGGCCCGGCCGCCGTCCTTCTCGATCAGCTGCACGGTCTCCAGGGCCGCGTTCTCGTTGTTGCCGTAATGCACGGCTACCAGCGCGCCCGCGGCCGCCAGCCGCTGCGCGATGGCCCGGCCGATCCCGCGCGAGGCCCCGGTCACCAGCGCTGTCTTACCCGTCACGTGCGTCATGTCGTTACTCCAGAATCATCTGATTTCGTCCGGCGACTAGGATCCAGCCAGGGAACCACCCGAAACAACGACAAAATGTGCAATGCAGAATTAACCCCCAAGGCAACGTGAGGGAGGCTCGTGGAGCTTCGCGACATCGAGATCTTCCTGACCCTGGCCGAAGAGCTCCACTTCGCCCGCACCGCCGAACGGCTGCGCGTCACCCCGGCCCGGATCACCAAGGCGATCCAGAAGCAGGAACGCCAGATCGGCGCCCCGCTCTTCGAGCGGACTCCGCGGGCGGTACGGCTGACGCCGCTCGGTCGGCAGCTCCGCGACGATCTCTGGCCGGTGTACACCGGCCTCCAGGACGGTATGCGCCGGGCCAAGCTGGCAGCCCAGGGCATCACGGGCATGCTGCGGGTGGGCATGATCCCGCACAATGCCCACGACCTGCGGCGCTACTGGGACACGTTCTGCAGCCGCCACCCCCAGTGGAAGCTGCAGATCCGGATCGCTCCCTTCGTTGACCCGTTCGCCGGGTTGCGTCGCGGCGACATCGACGTCCTGGTCGCGTGGCTACCCGTCGAGGAACCCGATCTGACCACGGGGCCGGTCCTGTTCACCGACCCGCGCCTGCTGGGCGTGGCCGCCGATCACGAACTCACCCGGCACGCCACCGGCTCGCTGGAGATGCTCGCCGATTTCCTGCACCATGACGCTCCGGCCAGGCCCGACTACTGGGCAGACGGCTTCATCCCATCTCACACTCCTGCGGGCCATCGGATCGAGCGCGGCCCCTTGGCGAGAAGTACCGAGGAGATCCTTTCCCTGGTCACCACCGGAGAGACTGTCAGCCTCTTTGCCCACCACATGACCCGTTACTACATCCGACCCGACATCGCCTACCTGCCTGTCCGGGATATCGATCCTCTGAAGTTCGCGCTGGTGTGGTCGGCCGAGGCGGAGAACGACATGATCCGCGCCCTCGCCCAGACCGTCCGCGACCTCGGCTCCCTCGACCTGCTCAGCCTCTGAAGGGCCAGCAGCCTCGTACCCCATACACGCCGCCGCAGCTGCGAGGGCGTTGTCGCAGGTGAGGCGGCTCTGTCGCACTCATGTCTGAGTGACCAACTGAGTGACAACCCGCTAAGTTGATCACGGACCTGCACAGACGTTAGCGGACGGTTAGGCGCAGGTCAGGGGAGTCGTCACCATGATCGGAACACGTGTTTGCTGCCTGAAAAGCGGAAGGTCAGCAGTTCGACCCTGCCCCTGACCACCAGCAGCACGGGATGAACGTGCAAGTACTGGCTGACCCCATGGGGCGGCTGGTGTGGGCCTCGCCCGCGCTGCCGGGCGCCGTGCACGCTGTGAGCCCCGCTCCGACGGCCGGCCTGATCGGCGCCCTACCCGCCGCTAGCGTGAAGACCTTTGCGGACAAGGGCTATCAAGGCGCGGGCGGCACGATCCGCACGCCGTTCAAGCGGCATCGCCATCGTCCCTTGTTGTCGCGCGGGCAGCGGGACGGCCGCGAAGGTCCAGAGTCCCGCCCAGAGCCATCCGAAACCGATCACCAGCCAAGTGAACAGCCAGATCGTGTGGAAGATCGGTATGAATAGGTAGTACGTGACTGTCAGGAACAACCAGCCGAGAAGTGCCATCAGAACCGGCAACCTCCACCAAGGAGGCGCCTTTGTCATGGACAGTGCCATGACGTGAAGTTTGACGGCTCGACAGACGTCCGTACCACACTATGATCGATAGTTTCACGCTATTTGCACCGTATCTCTACATTTAGCGCCGGCTTCCGCGCCCCTTGCGCAGAGGAGTATGTGCAGGCCGAGCAGAAGGCGCGTACGAAAGGAGACGATGACGCTGGTTAATGGCCCGTTAATAGCCCGGAACGCCCCGCACCAAGATCGGTTGCGGGGTGTTTCAAGAGATGGAGCCTAGGAGATTCGAACTCCTGACATCCTGCTTGCAAATCGGCCTGATCTTGAAGGATGTGGCCGTCGACGTGCGCGAACAGGCTCCCGCGAGTGACCGTGATTGACCGCTGTTCACAGCCCTTAATGGCACGCTAATGGCACGGCGATCACGCCTCAATACGCCTCCTCCTACGGCCCTGTGCCCGACACTGCCCAGCGGGCGGATGCTGAGGAGCAAAGCCATGGACCGTCGATCGCCCAGGCCACGTACAAGCGATCGTGAGGGGCGTATCAGTGCGGTGCATACCACTCACCAAACCGTATTAGCAGGTCAGGAAGGACCGTCCCATGTTGTCCATGGGGCCCTGCCAGCTCCGGCCACGCACCGCCACCCGGGAAGACGACCACCCCGGGTTTCTTGGAGACGCGTCCCGGTGCCAGCAACTACTATGCGCGGCATGTCGTCACTGTCCCGCCATGAGGTCCCGGTTGTTCGTCCTGCTGCCTGGCGTGTGCAGCAGACTTGGACCAGTCTGCTGTCGAAGGGCGTGACGTCATGCCCACCGTTAGGCACCACCGACGGTCACACCAATTGGGTGGCGGCGGTGACGACCGCGGTCTTCGACGGCCGTGCCGTAGCGGTCACCGGAGGCGGCGACGACACCGTACGGGTCTGGGATCTGTCAACAGGCGAGCGGGTCGGTGCCTCATGGGCTGGTCACACGAACGCAGTGCGGGCGCTGGCTATGTCAGTTCTGGACGGTCGCCCTGTTGTGGTCAGCGGTGGTGACGACGACACCGTACGGGTGTGGGAACTCGCGTCCGGTAGGCCGGTGGGTGAGCCGTTCCACCTTCAGGCTGACAGTGTGGAGGCCCTCGCGATCGCGGAACGCCATGGCCGCCGGGTGGTGGTCGCCGGTTGCTACGACACGACGGTACGGGTATGGGATCTGGAAACGCGCCAGGAGGTGATGGCACCGATCCGCGGTCACACCGGCCCGGTGTACGCGGTGGCGACCGCGGTGCTGGACGGTCGCTGGGTAGCTGTCACGGGCGGCGACCGAACGGTCCGGGTATGGGACCTGGATACCGGTGATCCGGTGGGTAGCCCGTTCACTGGCCACAGTGGACACGTGGGCGCGGTTGCGGTCGCGGAGCTGGCTGCCGGCCATCTGGTGGTCGTCTCTGGTGGCTACCAGACGACCACACGCGTGTCGGACCTAGCCACCGGACTTCCCGTCGGTGACCTCCCCCGATCTGCGGACCTAGAGGCCGTGACGACCACGGTTGTGCACGGCCGACTGGTGGCGATCACCTGCAACTCCAACGAGCCGACCATCCAGGTGTGGGACCTGGAAACGGCCGAGCTGGTCGGTGAGCTGTTCCCTCAGCATCCCCGCACGGTGCATGCGGTGGCGACGGCAGTGGTGGATGGCCGGCAGGTGGTGGTGTCGAGTTGCGACGGCGGGTCGGTCCGGGTGTCCGATCTGGTCGTCGGCGAACCAGCCGACAAACCAGTTCGCCACGACGCCGCGATCACGGCGGTGGCCACCACTTCAGTGGCTGGCCGACCGGTGGCGGTCACGGGCAGCGATGACGAAACCGTACGAGTATGGGATCTGGACACCGGCGATCAGGTGTGCCCGCCACTCACGGACAACACCGGCGCCGTCACTGCTGTGGCCGCGACCCAAGTGGACGGTCGCGCGGTGGCGATCACCGGAGGCAAGGACGGCAATGTCCGACTCTGGGACCTCACACTGGGGAAAGCGGCCGGAGCACCGTTGACCACCCACCGCCGCCCGATAACCGCCGTCGCGGCCGACAACACGGGCGACCCACCCCGGGCCATCACCGCCAGCGACGACAAGACCATCCGGGTATGGGATCTCCGCACCGGCGAAGAGACCGGCAACCCCCGCAAGAGCGACCATCGATGGGTACACGACCTCGCCACCACCACGCTCGACGACCAGCCCGTCGCCCTACTCGGACGGTGGGGCGGCGGCTTCCGGGTCCGTGACCTCACCATCAACCGCGACACCGGACTCCAGACCACCGGAAGCAACGGCAAACCGGTACGCCTCGTGGCCGCCACCATCGTGGACGGACGACCCATCGCCATCACCACGAACGATGACTGGCGCGACCCACCGATGAAGGTATGGGACGTCGCCACCGCTCAGCAGATCGGCCAACTTTCCACGGGAACCGTGGACGCGCTCGCCGCCACCACGGTCGACGGCCACCCCATCGCAGTTGCCGCCAGCCACAGAACGGTAGCGGCATGGAGCCTCACCACCTTCGACAAGATCAGCCCTGACATCGAATTCCCCGGCTTAGTCAATGCCGTCGCTGCCACCCCACAAGGCCACGTCATCGTCTGCTTCGACCGTCACATAGCCGTACTCACCGCAACCCGATCGAGCTGACCATGGCATGGTTCGACAGGACTGTAGAGAACCGGCAGCCACCATCCTGAGAAGGTAAAGATCAACCACAGCTCCCATCGGGGATGGGATCATGTCTGCCACACGGGGAACCGCGGCCTTGGCCGTCACGCGCGGATCGCTCGATCTCCTCGCGATCCACGGATGAGCGTCAGCGGGAGATGGCCGAGAAGCTCGACCAGTGGGCCGCTCGGCGCTGAAGAAGCGATCGGGCATGTAACGAGCACGGCCCTAAAGAACAAGCCCTAGAAAGATCAAGAGCCCAGGCGTCTGACCTGGGCTTTTGTGTGTGGAGCCTAGGAGATTCGAACTCCTGACATCCTGCTTGCAAAACGGCCTGATCTTCAGGCGTTACGGCCTCGACCAGCGCTTAGGACGGTCCGTAAGTGACCGCTGCTGACCGCCCTTAATGGCACGACGACCACGCTTGCCGGTAGACCGCTAAACATGGCCAGCGGGCACGCTGGTGCTCGGACAGACACCCATGAAGGGGCGAGCGAGAGGCCCACGTACAGTACCTCCATGAAGGATCTTGGTCGTCAGATCGCGTACTGGGACACTGTCGGCGCTGAGAAGACGTTCACCCACCCCGTGAATCTCGACTGGCTGGCGACCGTGAGTCGGCAGGCTCGAATCCTGGACTACGGCTGCGGGTACGGCCGTGTCATGGCTGAGTTGA
Source organism: Nonomuraea sp. NPDC005983 (assembly GCF_040614375.1). NCBI lineage: Bacteria > Bacillati > Actinomycetota > Actinomycetes > Streptosporangiales > Streptosporangiaceae > Nonomuraea > Nonomuraea sp. NPDC005983. Next base: position 80,626 of record NZ_JBEXUP010000005.1, on the reverse strand, counting down.
GTGAGCATGGCTTCTCCGACGTATCCGGAGTGGACCTGTCTCTCGCTCTGATCGCACGAGGCCGCCAGTTGCACCCTGACCTGCGCCTCGCAGTGCTGGACTCCCCGCCCAGCCTCCCATACCCGCCAACGAGCTTCGATGTCGTGGTGTTGTTTGCGGTGCTGACCTGCATTCCCGACGACGACGCACAGCGGGCACTCATCGCCGAAGTAGTCCGTGTCCTGACACCCGGCGGGCTCCTCTATGTCAGTGACATGGTGCTGCAGGACGACGAGCGAAACCGGAGCCGCTACGCCACCCATGTTCAGCAGTTCAAAACGCCGTACGGGGTGTTCGCCACCGACGACGGCGCGGTGGTGCGACACCATGACATAACCGAACTGCACGCCCTCCTGCCTGACTTCGATCTCACGGAAGAGCGTCAGATCTCCGTGGTCACGATGAACGGTCACCCATCGCGAGCAGTGCAACTGCTGGCCCGTAAACGGTGATCCGGTGAGCCGTGCTGAGGAACGAAGCACGGATCGTCGATCGCCCCTAGCAATCTACGGCGACTGGGACGACAAGCGCCAGCGCTGGATCGCCACCGCAAGTCTCGGCTACGGACCCGACGGCAAGCGCATCGTGAAGCGGGGCAGCGGCAAGACGAAGACCGAAGCCAAGAACAAACTGAAGGAGATCCTGCTGGACTACGAGGACGGTTTTGCCATCGCCCCCGCCGGCTACACCGTGACCGACGCCGTCACGTACTGGCTTCAGCACGGGGTCATAGGGCGCGACGACAAGACTGTGGAGCTCTGCGGTGATCTGATTAGGGATCTTCCGGCCGGGCCGTCTGGAGGTAGGCGAGGACCGCCAGGACGCGCCGGTTGCCATCCTGCGCTTGGAGACCCAGCTTGGCGAAGATGTTGCCGATGTGCTTGACCACCGCACCCTCGGTGACGTGCAGGCCCGCGGCGATGTGGGCGTTGCTCTCCCCGGTCGCCATCCGGCCCAGGACCTCGTGTTCGCGCTCGCTGAGCGTGTCGAGCGCGTGCGGGCGCCCGGAGGACATGAGGTGCCCGATGACCTTGGGGTCGATGACGATGCCGCCGCCTGCGATGACGTCGAGGGACTGCATGAAGTCGGCGACCCTGCCGACGCGATCCTTGAGGAGATAGCCGGCGCCGCCGCCGCGAGGCCCGTTCGCGGGCTCGGCGATCAATTTGGCCGCGTAGGCGTCACCGAGATACTGCGACAGCACCAGGATGCCGATGTCCGGATGCTCGGCGCGGATCGCCAGTGCGGCCCGCAGTCCGTCGTCGACGTTGCGCGGCGGCATCCGTACATCGGTGATCACGACGTCGGGGCGGTGGACGGCGACGGCCTCCAGCAGTTCGTCGGCGTCCTCCGCCGCGTGCACGACCTGGTGGCCGAAGCGTTGCAGCAGTGCTACCAGGCCTTCCCGCATCAGGGCCGCGTCTTCGGCGATCACTACACGCATGACGCCATTGTGCGTCATATTGATCAGTACGGGCGCGGGATATCGGCGATGATCCTGGTCGGCCCGCCCGGTGGGCTGTCGACGATGAGCTCGCCCGAGAGCAGGACGGCCCGCTCGTACATGCCGACCATTCCGGTGCCGTGCGCCGAATTCGCGCCACCGAGGCCATCGTCGGACACCGTCAGCCTGATCCTGTCGAGAGTCTGTGCCAGCTCGATGTGAATGCGGTCCGGCGTCGCGTGCTTGATCGCGTTGGTGACGGCCTCGCTGGCGATGTAGTACAGCGACGACTCCACCGGCAGGGAGAAGCGCCCGACGCCCTCGGCGTCGACGGTGGTTTTGATGGGTACGCGGCGTGCCAGCTCGCGCAGGGCGGCGCCGAGGCCGTCGTCGATCAGCGTGCGTGGCCGTAGCCCGTGTACGACGTCGCGCAACGTGTCCAGCGCCAGCTCGGTCTCTCTCCTGACCGCCTCCAGCGACTCCAGCGCCGAGTCCTGCTCCGGCCCTGGCGGGAACATCTCACGTACTTCCAGTTCGAGCATGCCCAGGCGCATCGCCGAAGTGGCCAGGTGCTGCTGGGTGCCGTCGTGCAGGTCGCGTTCGATCCGCTGCCGCTCGCCCTCGAACCGGTCCAGTTCGGCGATGTTGGCCCTGGCCAGGGACGCCACCTGCGTCTGTAGTTCCTCCACCCGGGGCGAGAGCAGTGCGGTGGCCAGCGCCCCCTGCACATTGGCCAGCAGCGTCACCACGTAGGGCGAAACGACCAGGATTACCATCCCCAACAGGGCCAGGAACAGGGGTTCCGTGTGGTTCCGCCCCAGCGGCGCATCCACGCCCGCCATGACGAGCACTGCCATGAGCCCCGCGAAGACCAAGACAGTGGCCACGATCAGGATGACGAAAGAGAAGAAGCCGATCAGCATGTGTGCCAGTGCGTACGCGACCTCCCGCCACAGCACCGGCTCTTGCAGACCAGGGAGACCCGGAGGGCGGCCGGCGATCGACCGGTACCCAGCCAGTCGCACCAGGCGGCGCTCAGCGTTGGCGAGCCCGTGCGCCCAGTAGGGGATGGTGCCGATGAACGCGAAGGCCAGCAAGGTCACGAGCCAAAGCGCGGCGCCGATCGCCAGATACACCAGCGACATCCAGGGCCAGCGCGTGAACGGAAACCGGATGGGGGCCCTTCGTAGCGCGGTCAGTGCCGCCGATTGGTACATGCCTGGAGACGCTACGCACTCCGGAATCTCTGGGCAGTGAGGGAACCCCATCACTTCCAGGTAGCTTTTAGCCTACTTCGGAGCGGTCGGCGCCCCCGGGTCATGGCGGCTCTTCGAATTTGATCGGGGTGAGTCCCGCCGAAGAGCCGTTATCCCCGCCCCGCGGTTCCGTGCGGGCGACGTCGCAGGGCTCGCACCGGGTGGGCGTTCCGCAGTGTCCGGAACGACTCCGAACCTTGCCGCGATAACGACTCTTGCCGGTCACGTCGGCTTTGCCAGGCCCGGCAACCGGTCCATGAAGATGATGGCTCGGCGGAGCAGCGGCACTGTGACCGAACCGGCTCCTACCATCGCTATATGCAGTGCCTCCAGCACCTGCTCCCGGTCGACGCCTTCCTGCTCGCATTGCTCCAGGTGGTAATAGACGCACTCCTCGTTCGTCACTACGTCGCTCGTGCCAGTGCTGCGACCAGGGCAAGGACGCCGCCCGTCCCAAGGCCCACAGCAACCCAAAGCGGCGTCAGCACTGCTGCGCGGTTGGCAAATGCTGTCCCTCGGACTGGACCGTTCACGACGCGTACATGACGCTGCGCGCCGCGCTGAGCAACGCGGTCCGCGAGGAGACCCTGACACGCAACGTCGCGGCCGACATCAAAATGCCCGTCCCCCGCAAGCGCAAGGTCAAGCCCTGGTCCGTCGACGAAGCCAGGACCTTCCTGGAATCGGCGCGCACCCGCGAAGACCCGATGTACCTGGCCTACGTCCTGGTGCTCGTCCTCGGACTCCGCCTCGGCGAAGCGCTCGGGCTGCGCTGGGAGGACGTCGACCTCGACCAGGCCGAGATGACGATCGGCTGGCAGATCCAGCGAGTCGCGGGCAAGCTGCTGCACCGCCGCACCAAGACCGACGCCTCCGACGCCACCCTGCCATTCCCCGAGATCGTCACGGCGGCTCTCCGTGCCCGTCAGCGGGCACGCAACGCGGCCCGCGAAGCCGCAGGCGAAGATTGGCAGGAAACGGGCCTCGTCTTCACCACCGCGAGCGGCCGGCCAGTCGAACCGTCCAACTTCCGCCGCAGCTTCGCCAACTCCTGCGACAAGGCGGGCGTCCGCAAGGTCCACGTCCACGCGACCCGAAAGACCTGCGCATCCCTGCTGGTGGCCCTTGACATCCATCCGCGCGTCGCCATGCACATCCTGCGCCACTCCCAGATCTCCGTCACCATGAACGTCTACGCCGAGGTCTCGTCAGAGGAGACGCGCAAGGCCTTGAAGAGGCTGGGCGATCGTTTGGACTCGTAGCTAGATCGCAGCAACACAAGATCGAAAAGGCCGCTTCCTGATCATAGAGAGCGGCCTTTACCTAGGATGGAGCTAGAAGATTCGAACCTCTGCTCGGGGCTGTAGCGACGGCTTGGCATTAGCTGGCTGCTGACCGACAGTAGGGCTCCTGGCCAGCAGCCACTGCCTACTTGTCGTTCCCTCTCCCCTTGCGAATGATGATGTCCCCCAACAGAGCGGCCACCGCTACGCCAGTGCCGATCGGGATGGACCAGGCCGGTTGTGCGGCGACGGCGAGGCCGACCACCGCAGCGGTTCCTGCGACGGCGGCGAGTCGCCACCAACGAAACCGGTGGCGTGAGACGGGTTCGCCATCCTCTTCGGACGTTTGTAAGCCCATAGACTGAAACCTTTCTTCGGGCAGAGGAAAAGGACGGCTTCCAGTTGCCACTGGAAGCCGTCGCCATTTCTGGCGACACTCATGCCGCCTGTACACCGATTATGGCGGTTTGGCACACGTGGCGCCCATGCAAATGCACGTGCAGGTAGAGATTTTCTCTCTACGGATGAGGATCCTCGCCCCAAAGGAAGGCTGGATTCCCGTCATTGAGGTCTTTTCAGGGCATAACATGATCGTTTTTAACGTAGAATAATGATCCAGTACTTTATGTAGCTGCACGTGCAGCTACATAAAGTCGCCACCGCAGCAGACACGACCAGCTTGGCTATGGGGAAACGGCCCAGTCCTTGAGCCGTCTTCAGGGTGGGTCTTCGCCTTGAGACGAGACCGCGGAAGACCACGGGACGCCATCGCGAAGAGGCTCAGCAGCCCGAGCAACTGGCACGCGGAACACCCGAAGAGAAGTCGAGATGGCCCCTAGGAGATCAATTTCTGGCCACTGACCTGGGCTTTTGTATAGGTGGATCCCAGGAGATTCGACTCCTGCCATCCTGCTTGCCACAGCGGGCCAATCACCAGGGCAGACAGCCCAACCTTGGCGAGAGGCAGTCCGCGAGTGACCGTGACTGCCCCATCTGCACCACCTCCGAATGCCACGCCAGTACCACGGCGATCAAGCTGCGCCCTAGCAAGCGGGCCGAGGGGTGGAACAGCTTCAGGTCCTTGCAAGGCCCTCAAGAGGCTGAACGATCGTCTGGGCTCGTAGCTGTATTTTGTGTACAAGATCGAAAAGGCCACTTCCCGATCATGGGATGTGGCCTTTGACATGGGGTGGAGCCTAGGAGATTCGAACTCCTGACATCCTGCTTGCAAACGGGAGCCAGTCACGACGTCGATGGGTCTTCTTCCTGGTCAAGCGGCAGACGGTGGCTGGCGACGCGTGCTCATGTGTGTCGGCGTTGCTGTACCAAGCTGCTGTACAGCGCCCTGCTCCAGTACGCATACCTGCGTGAACTACCAGGTCTCTGATGCCTCACATGGCGCCAGTCACTCGTATACCTCGGCGGCCAAACCCCCTACGAACGCCTCAAGCAGAAGATCCAGACCCAGGCGTAAACGATCAACGTCGGTCACACAGTAGAGCTAGGGCCGCCCGCCGACGCGGAGCGCTTCCTTCAGGAACACGCGGTAGACGCTCGGGGTGCCCTCGGTGGTGAGGACCTCCACGATGGCGCAAACGTGGCGATCCTCGACGGCCTCCCGGATGAGCGCGTCCGCCAGGTCGCGCCGGGAGGTGAACCGGCCCACCATCTGCGGCGGGCCGACGGTGTAATCGGTGACTCGGCCACCGTCGAACAGTCCTGAGGGGCGGATGACGGTCCAGTCCAGGCCGCTGCCGGCCACGATCTCCTCCATGCGCCCGCAGTCCTCGTACAGCGGGCGCCCCATCCTGAGCAGCAGCGGCACGATCACCTTGCGGTAGACGAGGGTCTCCCCGGGCGGGGGCGTCATCGGCACGCCGGTCGAGGTCACGCACACCAGGCGCCGGACGCCGTGCGCGATCATGGCCGCGACGATGTGAGTGGCGGACTGGGAGCACGTCGTGGGCGCCTCGGAGCCGTAGGGGACGCCGAGGGTCGAGATCACCGCGTCGTGCCCGGCCACCGCCCGGTTCACCGCCTCGGGATCCAGGGCGTCCGCCTTGACGACGTCCAGCGCGGGATCACTGAGGGGGAACGCCTCCGGGTGCCGGGTGACCGCGGTGACGGTGTGGCCCTTGGCGAGCGCCTGCCCGGTCGCGAGCCGCCCTGTCGGGCCGTTGGCCCCGAAGATCACGAGTTTCACGTGCCTGCCTCTCACGAACTGCTGAGTCGGATGCCGATACTTGACGCATCTAATATTCATTATAAGTCCCGTAAACTCAAGTGTTCCAGCAGAGGAACGGCGGCAGGGCCGCCACGGCCGCAAGCGCGAATCCGAGACCGGCGACGACATGGCCTTCCGTGCCGGCAGAAAGGTGCACTGCGCCGCTCCCTTCGTCGGAGGGGCGAGCGAAGGCGGCGGCCTCCTATCGCGTCCTGCCATGATCAGAAGACAGGCCAAACCGATGACGACGGTGCGGCTATGGTGCACAGCATGGGAGCACAGGTGGAGCGACGTCGCTACGACTCGATACGCCGTACGGCACAAGCGCTGGAAACGCGGGCCGAGATCGCCGACGCCGCACGCCGGCTCTTCGTCAGCCGCGGCTGGGCCGCCACCACCGTGCGGGACGTGGCGCGGGAGGCCGGAGTCTCCGTGCCGACGGTTTATGCGGTGTACGGCAACAAGGCCGGGCTGACCCAGGCGCTGGCCGACGCCGCCGACCTGTCGGCCGACCCGGCCCAGCAGCTCGCGGAACTGAAGGCCGCCAAGGGCGACCCCGAACGGCAGCTTGCCGCGATGGCCGGTTTCGACCGGCGCCTGTACGAGCGCGCCGGGGACGTCATCATGCTGCTGCGCGAGGCCGGACGGGCCGAGCCCGAGCTGGCGGCGGTCTACCACGACGGCCGCGGCAGGGCCGACCAGACCCGCCTCGCCGTGTTCTCCTCATGGCCCGCCGGCATCTTGCGCGAGGGACTGGACGTGCCGACGGCCGTCGACACCTATGCGGGCCTGTGCAACGTCGACGTCTACCGCACGCTCACTGACGAACGCGGCTGGTCGCCCGATCGAGTCGAGCAGTGGTGGGCCGAAACGCTGGCCCGGCAACTGCTGAATTGACCCCTGGCGCCCACGACTCTGCTCCTGCCGGGCGTGCCCGTTCATGTCGTTGCGGCCCGCCTTGGTCCCGCCGACCCGTCGATCACACTCCGCGTATACGCGCACGTGATCCGAGCCACTGAAGCGTCGGCGGCGGACAACTTCGCGCAGGCGATCCGCGAGTAGTGGGAGCCACCCGGGGGCCAACCTGTTAGCAAAGGTGTTAGCAAGATCTGCAGGTTGTCCTGACGAACAAAGTGGCCCGCTCCAGGTTTGCACTGGTGGTGGGCCTTTCTGCTGTGCGCGGCCGAGAGAGGACTCGAACCCCCTAACCTTCTGATCCGTAGGGAAGGGCAGACGTCCTGTCAACGCGCGGCTGTCCTGCTCAAGTGATGATCGCGGAGAGTCGGCATGCGGTCGGGTACGACGGCGTTGCTGTACGTACTGCCGTACAGCCCGCGCATCTCTGCGTCGCCGCATGTGGTCGCCGGGCCGTCAGCGCCTGTTCAGTCCCCGCAGCACCGGCAGCCCCGTGCCGGAGTCAAGTACGAGGCGGTCGCCGAGCGGTCGGGCGAGCGTGACGGTGGTCGTCGCCGTCTTGAGAATCGCCGGGCAAGGCTTGCCAGAGCTGGAGTCCTCCTCGTCCATGTCGACCACGACCAGTTGGTCGGTCTCGTAAGCGCGCGGCCCGTGAACGGTGTCGCAGGCGCCGAATCCGTAGCGAAGAAGCAGCTCGTCAGGCTTGCCGGCGACGAGGTCGAACGCCATCACCTCTTCGATGCCTCCCTGTATCCGTTCGGGACGGACGGTGACGGCCGAGGGGTCTACCGCCACGTGGACCTTCTTCTGCTCGACTCCCTCGACGGTGAACATCCAGACGGGCACCTGAATTGTGCCGCGGCTGGTCTCCAGCGGGACCTTGCCCAATCTGGCGCCGGTGACCCGGAGCGGGCGGCATCCCTTGGCCGGGCACTCCTCTTCGATGAGGTCGGCCGGTTTGCTGAAATCCTCGTACGCGCTCGCCGCCGAGATGAGCGGCACCTGCGACACCTCGCCGTCCGGCCATCGCACGTCGGCATCGCCCGGGGAGTTCGCAGGCAGCTTGGCGGCCAGCCGCCAGGCGCCGTTGTGCGAGCTTCTGTTCACCCAGGCCGGAATCCGGCCCACGTGAGCCCATCCTTGTGGGTTCAGCACTTCCAGTGCGACGAACCCTTTGCGCCAGGCGCGGTCGTCGGCCGAGCCCTGCCAACGCTCCGCCACCTCCCGGGCACGATCCTCGAACTCGTCAGACGAGGCGCCGTGGGACTCGCCGGGCGAGGCATGAGGGACCCCGCCGCAGGAGGACAGGAGCAGCACCAGGGATAGGCACGTGATCATTCTTCGCACGAGACCTCCTCCACCCCATGATCAGCCAACGCCCGACGCCTCCGCTTGGCTTTCCGGGTTCTGACGATCTTCTCCTGGGGACGCACTCGACCAGCCCCCTCGACGGTGAGCATCGGAGTCGGCAATCGTCACGGCCTCAGACAGTTCACGGCGAACCCTGGTGTGCGCACCAGGCTGATCCGTAGCCAGTTCGAAATCGTCTTTGGACGTCCGCCACTGTCACGAATGCCTGCTCAGCGGCCCCTCCTGCTTGATCGGCTTCCAGGTTCGCACACCGGCGTCCAGGCACGTTGTAAGCAACAGCGTTAGCAAGATCCCCGGGCTAGGGCCTCTTCAGACGGCCATCACCACGGTGCCACGGGTGGATATGGAGGGTTGCCCATACCGCTAGGGTGTCGTGAAACGGAGATCATCTTGTCACGATTAGCCCAACTCGCATGGGCGGCCGCCCTAGCCGCCGCAGCGTACTCAACCTGGGACGCCTGGCAAGTCGAGTACGGGTCCTCCTATGCCGTCCTCGGCTGCGTGAGGTCCTTCGACACCGGTGGCTTCGGCCTCACCAGACTGGCGTCGGCCCCTCTGGGGGACGCCTACGAGATCGCAGACCTGGCCGTCCTATGGGGCGTGCCCTCTGTCCTCGTCCTCACGGGGTTCCTGATGTCGGCCGCCACCGGGAACGGAGCGATCATCGGGCACCGGGTGGCCGGCCTGCTCGTCCTTCTCGCGATCGTCGGACCGGCCGCCCCTTCGTACATGGCTGAGGACGGCTGCTCGATGATCCCCGTACTCAGCGGCGAATGGTTCGCGACCGTAGCGAGCGCCTATGGGCCTGCGCAGTCGGCCCTCCTGCTCTCCGCGTTGCTGGTGCTGCTGACCCCTCGGACCGCGAGGGATACCTGGCCGAGCGGGTTCGCCGGGCGCCGGGCGGTGGCATCCACCCTCGATTACTTGATCTTCGTCGCCTTACTGAGTCTCTTCGAGGGAGGGCTCAGCAGCTTGGACTACGGCCTCCTGAACTGGATCAGGGGCAACGAACCGACATCGCTGCTTGGCGCCGTGCCTGCGTTCTTTTACGTCCTGACAGGACGGACGTTCGGCAAGCGGCTCATGCGCCTCCGCGTCGTCTCCTCCGACACCGGCCACTGGCCGGGTTGGCGCAGGGCCGCGGTCCGCACGCTCGTCTTCCCCGTCCTCGTCTGCATGCCGCAGTACGGGCTGATCGTGCTCCTGGTGGACATTCTGTGGTCGGTGGCCGACCCGGCCGCTCGCACCTTGCACGACCGCCTCGCTGCTACTCGGGTCGTGCGCGACCTGCTGTAGCTGCGGCAACTGCAGCGCAGCGGCTCCGGCGCTCGACAAGCCGACCTGAGCCCCGATCGTTCGCCTGGGCCGTCGCAACCTGCGCGGAGAACGATCCGCAAGTGACCTTGATTGACCGTTGCTGACCGCCCTTAATGGCACGCTAATGGCACGACGATCAACAGATGAGGTGTTGCGGATGGCGTTTACCTACGCCGATGTTGCCTGGCTCGCCGAAGACGACAGGTTGGGCGATCTGTGGTGCCTGACCTTCGTGCGTGGAGTCAGCGAGGTGGAGGCGCTTCTCCGACTGGGTGCTGACCAAGAGAGCATCCGGCCGCTCACCTATGACGAGTTGATAGACGACGGCCTCTTTCCTGAGACCGTGCTCGCGGGGCGAGCAGGCGACTGGACCGTGCTCATCGAGGAGAGCGGGTGGACGTGCACGGAAGCCGACAAGGCAAAGGTACTTTCAGCCGGGACCGTGACCGTGGCGGTGCTACGGCACGGAACCCAACCTCGCCCCCAAGACCGCCGCGAACTACGAGATGTTCGCCCGGCTCTACATCACGCCAGCGCTGGGTTCCAAGAGGCTGGACAAGCTGACCGTGCGGGACGTCCAGACCTGGGTGAACAAGATCCGCCGCTCCTGCCAGTGCTGCGACCAGGGCAAGGACGCCGCCCGGCCCAAGGCTCACAGCAACCCCAAGCGGCGTCAGCACTGCTGCGCGGTCGGCAAATGCTGCAAGTCGGAGCCTTCGGAGTGGACCGTTCACGACGCGTACATGACTCTGCGCGCCGCGCTGAGTAACGCGGTCCGCGAGGAGACCCTGACGCGCAACGTCGCAACCAACATCAAGATGCCGGCCCCCCGCAAGCGCAAGGTCAAGCCCTGGTCCGTCGAGGAGGCGAGGACCTTCCTGGAAACTGCGCGCACGCGCGAGGACCCGATGTACCCGGCCTACGTCCTGGTGCTCGTCCTCGGCCTCCGCCTTGGCGAAGCACTCGGACTGCGCTGGGAGGACGTCGACCTCAACCAGGCCGAGATGACGATCGGCTGGCAGATCCAGAGAGTCGCGGGGAAGCTGCTACACCGCCGTACCAAGACCGACGCGTCCGACGCCACCCTGCCGTTCCCCGAGATCGTCACGACCGCCCTCCGTGCCCGACGACGGTCACGCGACGCGGCCCGCGAAGCCGCAGGCGACCACTGGCAGGAGACCGGCCTCGTCTTCACGACCGCGAGCGGCCGGCCTATCGAACCGTCGAACTTCCGGCGCAGCTTCGCCAACGCTTGTGACAAGGCGGGCGTCCGCAAGGTGCACGTCCACGCCACCCGAAAAACCTGCGCGAGCCTGCTCGTCGCCCTCGACGTCCACCCGCGCGTGGCCATGCAGATCCTGCGCCACTCGCAGATCTCCGTAACCATGAACGTCTACGCCGAAGTCTCATCGGAAGAGACGCGAAAGGCCCTCAAGCAACTCGGCGATCACCTGGACTCGTAGCTGCATTTCGCAGCCATACAGAATTTAGGTGTCAGATGGTGTCGCTGTGTCCCGCGGCAGTAACGGTCTTGCGCCCCTGCATTGCCTGCAGCACCAGCCAATGCGCCAGATATCTTGACCTTCTTTCGAAGGAAGGGAAACGTGCTGGATGGGAGCCTGGGGTCCCGCGCTGTTCTCGGACGACGTCGCTTGTGACGTCCGAGACAACTATCGCGAACTCATCGAAGACGGGGCGACGGACGAGGACGCCCAACGCCTCATCCTGGAGTCCTACACCGAGGTGTTGGACGATCCCGACGACGGCCCGGTCTTCTGGCTGGCTCTTGCCGTCACCCAGTCGAAGATCGGCCGGTTGAACCCGGCGGTGCGCGACCGGGCGCTCGCGATCATCGAGCAGGGTGAAGGGCTATCGCATTGGACAGACGAGGGCGCCAAAGCCCTGGCCAATAGGCAAGCCGCACTCCACAAAGTCCAGATCCAGCTCACCGGCCCTCAGCCGGAACGAAAGCGTCTGCGCCGCCCGTGGCGTCACGTCACCGACCTGGCACCTGGAGCGGTGCTGGCATACCGAGCCCCCTCCGGGGGCGTTGTTCTCCTGCGTGTCGCGCGAATCGATGATCACCGAGTGGGCTGCGCCCCGATCATGTCGATCATGCGCTTTCTGGGCGACGCGCTTCCTTCGCTGCGAGACCTCAACCGGCTCCCTGATGCTATGGCAGGTTCCTCCCCGTTGGGCCTTCCCATCAGCGGAATGATGAACAGCACAGTCTTTCGCGTTTCGGTGCACCGAAGGAAAGACCCCGACTACCGTGACCTCGGCTTCGAGGTGCTGGAAGGGAGGATCGACTCACGCCCTGGAGATGAGCGGCTCGACGCTCGGGTATACACGCACTGGCAGGGGCTCGCAACGACCGTGAAACGGTATGCGGGCTGTGGGTGACAAGGCCCGCGAGCAGCTCGGCAATCGTCTGGACTTGTAGCTGTATTTTGCAGCTGTACAAGATCGAAAAGGCCACTTCCCGATCACGGAAAGTGGCCTTTGACGTGGAGTGGAGCCTAGGAGATTCGAACTCCTGACTTCCTGCTTGCAAAGCAGGCGCTCTGCCAACTGAGCTAAGGCCCCGGGAGGTGATCGGTAGCTGTGCGTGCTCCGGTCGTACACCGTAGCAACAGCATAGTCGCCGCCGCCACCTGGTTGATCCGTGGCAGCGGCGCGGGTCAGCGGGGTGTGGAGGCCGCGTAGGTGCCCAGGTCGTCGGTGAGGATCAGGTCGGGGAACTCGGCGATCGAGTTGAGGATGTGGGTGGCGCCGCCCTTGAGGAGGCGTTCGCGGCTGTGGGCGCCGGTCATGACGCCCGCCACCAGGGACGCTCCCGCGCGCCGCCCGCAGAGCATGTCGCTTTCGGAGTCGCCTGCGACGGCTACCTGGCGGACGTCGTCGATGCCGAGGCGGAGTACCGCGTGCAGGACCATGTCGGGCCAGGGACGGCCGCGGCCGCCTGCGTCCTCTGGGCAGATGGCCAGGTCGATGTGGTCGTCCCAGTTCAGGAAGCTCAGGATGCGGCCGAGGGTGGCGCGGCTGAAGCCGGTGATGATGGCCAGTTTCACCCCGGAGCCGTGGAGCTTGTCGAGGACTTCCTGGACTCCGGGCATGGGTACGAGACCCGCGCGGTCGAGCGCACCCTCGTACGAGCGCTCGAAGGTCAGGTTGGCCGCCTGGGCCTGCGCCTCGTTGCCGGGGAAGATGCCCCGGAACACGTCGATCTTGGGGCAGCCCCGGGACCGGTGCACGTGGACCATGGCACGCGCGTACGCACCTGTCCCGGGGACTATGCCCTGAGTCGCGATCGCCTCGGCGAAGGCGCGTTCGACCATGGCGATGTCACCGACTGTTGTGCCGGCCAGGTCCAGGCACACCAGTTTGATGGGGACGACGTCACTCATCGCCTCGCCAGGTCAGTTAGTTCTCGCTGCCGGTGGCTTCGGTCCAGAGATCGAGCTCAGCTCGGTCGGCCTGCACCTTGCGCCAGATCAGCAGCCCCCCAAGAGCGATCAGCGCCAGAACGAGCAGCTTCTTCACGGTGTGACCCCACTTCTTCGACGGCCTCACCTGCCGGGGTGAGGCCCAACGGTTGACTTGCAGCCTAGCAAGGGATGGCTGCGCTCCCTGTGTTGCGCACGAACCAGATGTACCGAATGCGCAAAGAACCAGCATAGTCGGACGGGGATAGACATACCCCCCACAGGTATGTTACTTTCTCGCTCGCGAGATACCCCCTGTAGGTATCGGCAAGGCTGAGGAGGATGTCATGGAGACGGTTGATCCGCGCAGGTGGTGGGCGCTTGTCGTGCTCGCCGCCGCGCAGTTCATGGTGATCATGGATACGTCGATCATCGGGGTGGCGCTGCCCGACATGCAGCGGGAGCTCGGGTTCTCTCAGAGCGGACTGCAGTGGGTGTTCAACGCCTACGTGGTCGCGTTCGGGGGGTTGCTGCTGCTCGGCGGTCGGCTGTCCGACCTGCTCGGAGCCAGGAAGGTGTTCACGTCCGGCTGGGTGATCCTGATCGCGGGGTCCGTCGTGGCCGCGGCGGCGGGAAGCGCCTGGGTCGAGATCGTCGGACGGGCCGTGCAGGGGGTCGGCGGAGCGCTCATCGCCCCCGCGTCGATGACGCTGCTGATGATGCTGTTCGGCGCCGATCAGAAGGAACTGGGCAAGGCCATGGCCCTGTACGGGGCCGCGGCGCCGGCCGGCGGGACGGCGGGCGTGTTCCTCGGCGGGGTGATCACCGAGTACCTGAGCTGGCCCTGGGTGTTCATCGTGTACGTGCCGATCGGGGTGGCCACGCTGGCCGCCACCGGCCTGCTGCCCGCGGTGCAGGGCAGACGGGGCTCCGTGGACGTGGTCGGGGCCGTGTCCGTGACCGCCGGCATCGCGCTGGTCGTCTACGCCATCGTGAGCGCGAACTGGATCGCGGGCGCGGGCGGGGTGGCCCTGCTGGCCCTCTTCCTGATCGTCCAGCGGACCGTCAGGGAGCCGCTGATGCCGCTGTCCATCTGGCGGACCCCGGGGCTCGCCCCGTCCAACCTGGCGATGGGCCTGCTCGGCGGCGCCTGGATCCCGATGTGGTACTTCCTGAACCTGTACCTCCAGCAGGGGCTCGGCTACGGCGCGTTCGCCAGCGGGGCGGCGCTGCTGCCGATGACCGTCGCCGTCATGATCTTCATGGTCGGCATCACGGCCAGGCTGCTGCAGAGGTTCGGGGCCAAGCCGCTCATCGTGCTCGGGCTGGCCGTGCTGGCGGCGGGCGTGGCAGGGCTGTCGTTCGCCAGGCCCGACGGGACGTTCGCCGTGGACGTGCTGCCCGCCAGTCTGGTCGCGGCGGTCGGCATGTCGCTGGCCTACATCCCGGCGATGATGTCGGCCATGTCCGGCGCCCGTCCGGAGGAGGCGGGCCTGGCCTCGGGGATCGTCAACACGACCTACCAGGTCGGCTCGGCGATCGGACTGGCGGTGATGACCGCCGTCGCCACGAGCCGCGACATCGAGAGCGCCTTCATGGGGGCGGCCGTCGTGGCCGCGCTCGGCGCGGTGCTGACGGTGGCGTTGATGCGGACGCGGCGAGCCTCCGCAGCCCAGGACGCGTCTCAGAAGGCAGCCCAGGAAGCCGCCTAGCAGGCCGCTCACGAAGCCGCCTGGAAGGCCGTTCAGGAAGCCTCCTGGCAAGAGGCCGGAGAAGGCTCTCTGGGAGACAGGGAGCAGGAACCTGTCCAGGAAAGAAGAGGCGGCCCAGGAACGGCAAGTGTGACCTGGCTCGCATAGCCCTCCGAAATACCCTAGGGGGGTACGGTGTTAGTATCGTTAGAGCGAACGAAAAGGGAGAGAGTCATGAGCACCGCCACCTTCACCGTCAAGGGCATGACCTGCGGCCACTGCGTGAGCTCGGTCAAGGAAGAGGTGAGCGAGGTCGCCGGCGTCACCTCCGTGGAGGTCGACCTGGCCAGCGGCCTGCTGACCGTCGGCAGCGAGGGCCCGGTCGACGCGGCGAGCATCAGCACCGCCGTAAAGGAGGCGGGCTACGAGCTGGTGCCCAGCTCATGAACACGGTATCGAAGCTCGGCCTCTACACGGCGGGGCTGGCGGTGGTCTTCGCCGCGGCGCTGGGAGCCGGCAGCGCCGTCGGCGAAGTCGCCCCCGTCGAGCAGGCAAACCATCACCGAGCAGCAGCACAACCAAGCAAGAGCGATACCCCCGGGGGGCTCCAAGTGTCACAGGACGGCTACACCCTCAACCCGCTGACCGCCGACGAAGACTTCCGGTTCACGGTGACAGGTCCCGACGGGAGGCCGGTCACCGAGTACGAGGTCCAGCACGACAAGAAGCTTCACTTCATCGTGGTGTCACGCGATCTGTCCTCCTTCCAGCACGTCCACCCGGAGATGGGCCCTGACGGCGTCTGGTCGGTCAAGCTGTCCTTCCCGCAGGCGGGCGACTACCGCGCCTTCGCCGACTTCGCCCCCAAGGGCGGCAGCGGGCTGACGCTCGGCGCGGACGTCCAGGTAGCGGGTGACTTCCGGCCGAAGCCGCTGCCCCAGGTCAGCCGCACGGCCGAGGTCGACGGCTACACTGTCACCCTCGACGGCGACCTCGCCTCCGGGCGGTCGAGCAAGCTGACGCTGAAGGTGAGCAAGGACGGCAGGCCGGTCACCGACCTGCAGCCCTACCTGGGCGCGTACGGCCACCTGGTCGCGCTGCGCGCCGGCGACCTGGCGTACCTGCACGTCCACCCCGAGGCGAGCGACACGCCCGGCCCGGACATCACGTTCTACGCCGAGGCTCCCAGCGCGGGCGACTACCGCCTGTTCCTCGACTTCAAGCACGACGGCAAGGTCCGCACGGCCGCCTTCACGGCGAAGGCCACGGGCAGGCCGGTTACCACCACTGCCCCCACCACTGCCCCCACCACTGAACACAGCCACCACACGCACTGATCGCGGGAAAGGAGAGGTGATGTCTTCGCTCACTGACGACAAAGCTGTCGAACTCTCGATCGGTGGCATGACGTGCGCGTCCTGCGCCAACCGGATCGAGCGCAAACTGAACAAGCTCGAGGGCGTGACCGCGACGGTCAACTACGCGACGGAGAAGGCGAAGGTCACCTTTCCCGACGGCCTCGACCCTCAGGAGCTGATCGCCACGGTCGAGTCGGCCGGCTACACGGCCGCGCTGCCGAAGCCGCCCGAGGCTCGGGACGAGCAGGCGGCGGAGCCTGACGACGAGTTGCGCCCGCTGCGCCATCGGCTGGTGACCTCTGTCGCGTTGAGCGTCCCGGTGGTGGCGATGGCGATGGTCCCCGCGTTGCAGTTCACGAACTGGCAGTGGCTGTCGCTGACGCTGGCCGCGCCGGTGGTGTTCTACGCGGGCTGGCCCTTCCACAAGGCGGCTTGGACGAACCTGCGGCACGGCGCGGCGACCATGGACACGCTGATCTCGATCGGCACGCTGGCCGCGTTCCTCTGGTCGCTGTGGGCGCTGTTCTTCGGGTCGGCGGGCACGCCGGGCATGACGCACCCGTTCGAGTTCACGATCGAGCGGACCGACGGCTCGGGCAACATCTACCTGGAGACCGCGGCGGCCGTCACGGCGTTCATCCTGGCGGGGCGCTATTTCGAGTCGCGCTCGAAGCGCCGGGCGGGGGCGGCCCTGCGGGCGCTGCTGGAGCTGGGCGCGAAGGACGTGGAGCTGGTCGACGGCCGACGCGTCCCCGCCGACCAGCTCTCGGTGGGCGACAGGTTCGTCGTCCGGCCCGGCGAGAAGATCGCCACGGACGGCGTGATCGAGGAGGGCACCTCGGCGGTCGACGCCTCGATGCTGACGGGTGAGTCCGTGCCGGTGGAGGTGGCTCCCGGCGACCAGGTCACGGGCGCCACGGTGAACGCGGGCGGCAGGCTGATCGTCAGGGCCACCAGGGTCGGCGCCGACACGCAGCTGTCCCAGATGGCCAGGCTGGTGGAGGAGGCGCAGACCGGCAAGGCGGCCGTGCAGCGGCTGGCCGACAGGATCTCGGGGGTGTTCGTCCCGATCGTGATCGCGCTGGCGATCGGCACGCTGGGTTTCTGGCTCGGGACGGGAACGGGTACGGGGGCCGCGTTCACGGCGGCCGTGGCGGTGCTGATCATCGCCTGCCCGTGCGCGCTCGGTCTGGCCACGCCCACGGCGCTGCTGGTCGGCACCGGGCGGGGAGCCCAGCTCGGCATCCTGATCAAGGGCCCTGAGGTGCTGGAGTCGACGCGCAGGATCGACACGATCGTCCTGGACAAGACCGGCACGGTCACCGAGGGGCGGATGACGCTCACCGGCGTCCACCTGGCGGAGGGGGAGAACCGCGACGAGGTGCTGCGACTCGCGGGCGCGCTGGAGCACGCCTCCGAGCACCCGATCGCCCAGGCCATCGCCAAGGCGGCCCGGTCCAGCGCCACCGTCGAGGACTTCGCCAACGTCGAGGGCCTCGGGGTCCAGGGCATCGTCGACGGGCACGCGGTGCTGGTCGGCCGGCCGAGGCTGCTGGCGGAGTGGTCGCAGCACCTGCCGGTGGAGCTGGAGCGCAAGCTGGCCGAGGAGCAGGCCGCCGGTCGCACGGCGGTGGCGGTCGGCTGGGACGGCAGGGCCCGCGCGGTGCTCGTGGTCGCCGACGTGGTCAAGCCCACCAGCAGGGCGGCCATCGAGCAGCTGCGCGCGCTCGGCCTCACCCCGGTGCTGCTGACCGGCGACAACGAGGCGGTCGCGCGGACGGTCGCCGCGGAGGTCGGCATCGACGAGGTGATCGCCGAGGTGCTGCCCGCCGACAAGGTCGACGCGGTCAAGGAGTTGCAGGCCAAGGGCAGGGTCGTGGCCATGGTGGGTGACGGCGTCAACGACGCGGCCGCGCTCGCCCAGGCCGACCTGGGGCTGGCCATGGGCACCGGCACCGACGCGGCGATCGAGGCGGCCGACCTCACGCTGGTGCGGGGCGACCTGCGGGTGACGGCCGACGCTCTGCGTCTGTCACGCAGGACGCTCGGCACGATCAAGGGCAACCTGTTCTGGGCGTTCGCCTACAACGTGGCCGCCCTGCCGCTGGCCGCGCTCGGCCTGCTCAACCCGATGATCGCCGGTGCGGCGATGGCGTTCTCCAGCGTCTTCGTGGTGAGCAACAGCCTGCGGCTGCGCAGGTTCAGCTAACCGGGACCCATCCGACGGCCGGTGCCTTCGCGGCACCGGCCGTCCTGGCGTCCTGGCGACATATCAGGACTTGTACGACTCGGGTGTCATGCGGGTGGGCACGGCGATCCGGTTCCAGGCGTTGATCGTGGCGACGGCCACGATGAGCGCGGCCAGTTCCTCCTCGGTGAAGTGGCGGGAGGCCTGCTCCCAGATCTCGTCCGTGACGTCGTCGGTGGAGAGCCTGGTCGCGGCCTCGGTGAAGGCCAGGGCGGCGCGTTCCTGGTCGGTGAAGAAGGGCGCCTCCTGCCAGACGGCGACGGCGTGCAGCCTGGCGTCGCTCTCGCCCGCCTGCTTGGCGTCGGAGCTGTGCGTGTCGACGCAGTAGACGCAGCCGTTGATCTGGCTGGCGCGCAACCAGACGAGTTCGAGGAGCGGCTTGGGGAGGGTGCTGTCCGACACGAAGGCGTCCAGGCCGGCCATGGCCTTGTATGCGGGACCTGCGAGCTTCCCGACGTTCATTCTCTGAGTCATGGGGTCAATCTAGGAGGGTCTTGTCCCAGGGATAAGCTCCAATTTCCGGCTAAACGATTGGGCCAAGATGGACGTCCACATAACCCTGCAGGGGCGGGGTGACCTGGCCGCTCAGGTGTACCGGCAGTTGCTGGACGCCGTCCTCGACGGGCGGCTCAGGTCGGGCGAGCGGCTGCCGCCGACGCGGGAGCTGGCGCGACGGCTGGAGATCTCCAGGAACACGGTCGCCGTGGCCTACGACCGGCTGGTGGCCGACGGCTTCCTCGTCGGACGCGCAGGAGCGGGGACGTTCGTGGCCGCCCAGCCGGTGCGCGGGCGGGCCGCGCCGAAGGGCGTGGTGCAGCCGAGGGCGGTGTGGCGGTCGATCCCGGTGCCGTCGCGGACGGGGCCCGCGGGGTTCAGGTTGACCACCGGTCCCGCCGCGTACGACTTCCGCGTGGGTGTGCCGGATCCGCGGCTCTTTCCGATCGAGGCGTGGCGCAGGCTGGTGGCGCGCGAGCTGCGGGTCGGCTCGGCCGGATACGGCGACCCGTCCGGGCACTCCGGCCTCAGGGAGGCCATCTCCCGGCACATCGGCATCAGCCGCTCGGTGCGCGCGGGCGCCGACGACGTCCTCATCACCCACGGAGCCCAGCAGGCGCTGGACCTCATCGGCCGTGTGCTGATCGAGCCGGGAACGTGCGTGGCGGTCGAGGAGCCCGGCTACCCGCCCGCCCGGCTGCTGTTCCGCTCGCTCGGCGCCCGCGTCGTCGGGGTCCCCGTGGACGAGGAGGGCCTCGACGTGTCGGCCATCCCCGACTCGGCCCGGCTGGTGTACGTCACCCCCTCGCACCAGTTCCCGCTAGGCACGCCGATGTCGCCGGCCCGCAGGAACGCCCTGCTCTGGTGGGCGGAACGCCGCCACGCGGTCGTCATCGAGGACGACTACGACAGCGAGTTCCGCTTCGGCGACCGGCCGCTGGAGCCGCTACAGAGCCTCGACCGCGCGGGCCGGGTCGTCTACGTCGGCTCGTTCTCCAAGACACTGCTGCCGATGCTCCGCCTCGGCTTCCTGGTGGCCCCGGCCTCGCTCGGTCCGGCGCTGCGCACCGCCAAGCAGCTCACCGACTGGCACGGCGAGCTGCCCACCCAGGCCGCGCTGGCCCGCTTCATCGACGAGGGCCTGCTGTCGAGGCACATCAGGAAGGCGACCCGCGAGTACGCCGCCAGGCACGCGATGATCGCCGAGGCGCTGGCAGGCGACGACCGCCTGGAGCCTGTCCCGTCGGCGGCGGGCCTGCACCTGTGCGCCCGGCTCGCGCCGGGCGTGACGCTGCGGCCCGCGCCGGGCCTGGCGCTGGAGAGCCTGGAGCAGTACTTCGGCAGCGCGCCCGCGCAGCCCGGCCTGGTACTCGGCTACGGCGCGATCACCCGCGACACCATTCCCGAAGGCCTGCGCCTGCTCGACACCTCGCTGTCACGGGTGCCTGGGGAGTCCGAACGGTCAGGTGTGCTTGCGGGACCAGAACCGGCGGGCCCGCACGCCTGACAGCTCCGGCTCGTCGGGCAGCGACGGCTGCTGCACGATGACGACCGTCGCCCTGGCGTGCCGCGCGCAGTACATGCTGGTGGACGGCAGCAGGAACCGGCTGATCATGCCCCTCCGGCTCCGGCCGAGCACGAGCAGGTCGCCCTCCCTGGCCAGGTCCACCAGGTGGTAGCCGGGGTCGCCGACCTTGCCGACCACGGCCATGGTCAGGTCTTCGGGGACGCCTCCCGCGACGTCCTCGAACACGCCCGCCACCACCTCGGCGCAGCGTGCCTCCTCCCCCGCCCTGACCGTGTGCTGCACGGGCAGCGCCTCGGGGAAGGGATGGGCAGGGGCCCGGCTCACGTGCACCGCGAGCAGCGCCATGCGATGCAGCCTGGCCGCGCCGATGGCCCAGGCGAGCGCCCACCGTGAGGCGGGAGATTCATCCAGCCCCACGATCAGCCTCGCTCCGACGGGCAGTTCATGGTCCACGGCGCCCTCCTCGACGAGGTACTCGACCATAGTGCTCCACGCGCCCGGTTACCGGGAGGTGGCACTTTCCGAACTATGGAGTCACGCGTGAACCCGGGCGTGGCATGCGGGAGTGGAACGCGGGTGGGTGCAGCCACGTCCCGCTCTCGACCGGCGGCTCGACGGTGCTCTTACACACAGGCTCTCCACTTTGGTGGCCGCCACGGGGTACGGCAAGTCCATCGCGCTCGCGGGCTGGTGCGAGGCCGTCGGCGGCGTGCACAACCAGCTCGGTCCCGCCGACTGCGGCCGTGGGCGGCGGCGGCCGCCAGGCCGGGGTGTGTCCAGCGGCGCGGGGAGCGCCGCTATCCGATCCTGCTGGCGCTGGTCGCCCAGTCGGCGGTCGATCAGATGGACGAGGTCGCTGATCCCGAGGCCATCCACCTGTTGGGGATCATGAGCGGTCAAACCGATGCTCACCAGGGCGAACGCTCAGCGCACGATCCGGTTCCGATGTTCCTCAGGCCCCTCCTCACACCAGGGTCGGAGTGGCCTCGATGGTCGAGGGAACCGGCCGATAGGTGGGCGAAAAGGCTCGGCGGGAGATGGAGACGAAGGAGACGAGCAGGAGGATGGCGCCGAGCGGGATGAGGTCCTTGTCGATGTTGGGCATGATGAGGTCGCACAGGACCAGGAAGGGCGTCCACACCTTGATCCGGCGCATGACCGCGAGCTGGACGACGAGAGCGAACTGCCCGACGTAGAAGAGGTATGGGCCGACGTCGTAGGCGGCGGGGGTGATCCCCGGGGTGTCGCGGATCTCACGGGTGAGAAGGCTCATGCTCAGGTTGTCGTCGGACAGCAGTCCGGCCACGATGTCGATGGTGAACTGCGTGGTCAGAGCCAGGGCGCCGGCAGTGGCGATCACCGCGATCACGGTGGACAGCGCGTTGCCTCCCGCCATCCGGCGCATCTGCCAGAAGATGTACACGAACAGCCCCATCGCCGCGATGAAGGCCAGATGGCCGGTGGTCCAGGCGGGGCCGGGGCCACGGCTGCCGTCGAGCCCGTCAAGTATCCGAATCACCCCGTAGGTGAGCGTGAGCAGCGGGGCGGCGACGAATGCGATGCGCGGGTTCATCCGAGGGACTCCTTGGCGAGGGGTTCTTACGCCCTTAATCCTGGATTTTCACCCGCCGGAAGTGATCGCCCACGAGGGCCATCTCCGCCCTCCCTCTCACGAGGGATCGGACGTCCTACGCTCTCCCTCGTAGCTCGTAGCTCGTAGCTCGTAGCTCGAGCCCTCCGCGTGGAGCGGCTGTCCCCGCGGCGATCTGCCGGTTGGTCAGCCCGGCCGCCGCGTTCGCTCCCGTCCGCCGAGCCGCTGACACGGGCGCGTGGCCAGCGGCTCCTGCCAGAAACCGTCCCGAGCGAGTGTCTTGCGCGAAATGTCCGTAAGATACGGCCCCAGCTTTGTTACGGACGTTATCTGGGAGTCAGAAGTGACGATGCTTAGTCGTAGGAGCCTGCTCAAGGCGGGTGCCGTGGCGGTGCCCGCCGCAACCTTGACGGCCCGCCCCGCGCTGGCCGCGCCCGTCCCTGTGGTGCAGACGTCCGGCGTCGCCCCGGCGTCGCTGGCCGGGTTCGACAACGTCATAAAGACGTACGTCAAGGAGCGGAAGATCTCCTGCGCCCAGCTCGCCGTCATGAAAAGCGGCAAGATCGTGCTCGCTCGCGGCTATCGCTACACCGACGGCTCGCACGCCGTGCCCACCGTCAGCCCGACGTCGCTGTTCCGCATCGCCAGCCTGAGCAAGAACATCACCTCGGCGGCGATCATGCGCCTGGTGCAGGACGGCAAGCTGAGCCTGTCGGCCAAGGTCACCACGTTGCTCGGCCTCAACCCGGCCGACGCCCGGATGAACCAGGTGACCGTACTCCGGCTGATGCAGCACCTCGGCGGCTGGGACAGGGACACCAGCAAGCAGGACCAGCTCTGGCTGGACCACACGATCTCCGCCGCGCTCGACGTGCCGCTCCCGATCGGGCACGCCGAGATCATCAAGTACGCGACGGCCAGGCAGCTCGACTTCGCGCCCGGCTCGAAGATGGTCTACAGCAACTACGGCTACATGCTGCTCGGCCGGATCATCGCGAAGGTGTCGGGCATGCCGTACGAGACGTACGTGCAGACCAAGCTGCTCAGGCCGCTCGGCATCACCCGGATGCGGCTCGGCAAGAGCCTCAGGAGCGAGGCCTTCCCCGGCGAGGTCGTCTACGAGTCGCAGTACACCAACAAGAGCGTCGTCGACGACTCGGGCACCGTCGTGCCGTACCCGTACGGCGGGTTCAACATGCCCAACCAGGACGCCAACGGCGGCTGGCTGGCCTCGGCGGTGGACCTGGTGCGCTGGACGCTCGCCTTCGACAGGCCCGGCCTCGTGCTCAGCTCGGCGTCGATCGCGAAGCTGTTCGCCAAGCCGGAGACCGGGGTCAACTCCTACGGCTCGTGGTACGGCGGCGGCTGGTGGGTCCGGCAGGTGACCGGGCACCTCAACACCTGGCACAACGGCTCGATGCCCGGCACGTTCAGCTACCTCGCCCGGCTGCAGAACGGCTGGAGCTACGCGGCGACGTTCAACCACCGCGAGGAAGCCGGGACCCCCGACTACGACGTGATCGACGGCCAGATGAACAACGTCAAGGTGACGTCCTGGCCGACGACCGACCTCACCTCGAGGTACTTCTAGACCAGCGCGAGCAGGCCGTCGTGCAGCGCCTCCCGGTCGTCCGCTGAGAGGGCCAGGTACGGCTGGGCGGCGCGGCGGTTGGTGTCCGCCTCGACGGCCTCGCGCAGGGGACCGTCCCTCAGCGCGACGATCTCCCCGCTCGACAGGCCCGCGGCCCGCCAGGCGGCGGCGTGGGAGTCGGCCCGGTGGTAGCGGAGCGCGGCGAGGCGGTTGAACAGCAGGAGCCCCGCCGGGGAGCCGTCGGGCTCGTACGGCGGGGCCATCAGCACCAGCGCGCCGCCCGGCTCGCGTCCGGCCTGGTCCAGAACCCTTCCCACCAGGTCCGACAGGGTGGTGAGGTCGCGGCCGTTCCAGATGCGGCCGGTGGTCTCCGCGTGCAGGGCGTACAGGGCGTCGAGGAACGCCAGCGTGCGGGGGGTCGCGTGGAGCAGGCCGTCCGCGTCCTCCTCCAGGGTGCCCTGCGCCAGGTGGGCCTGGATCTCCGGCTCCAGGCCGGACGGGTCGGCGTAGCGGTAGAGGGTGGCCAGGCCGTGGCGGGTGATCGGGCGCAGCGGGAGCGTGCAGCGCAGGTCGATCAGGACTCCTGGCTCCAGGCCGGAGGCCGTGGCGAGGTCGGCGCCCGCCCGGCGGGCGGAGGCGTGCACGTTGACGTGTACCGCGTCGATGACCGGGGCGATCGAGGCCGCGAATAGCGACGCGTCCTGAAATTTCGGCATTGCGGGGCATTATGCCCGCGTCCGTAGGCGATCCGCAGCAAATCGTAAGCGTCCGGTTTCAGAGTGGGCTCAACCGTTTGCTCCCCTCCGGTGTTCTCTCACCGAACCGCCCCCTCGCCCAGGAGCCCTCTCATGCCCGTCACTGCCCCGCACCGCTGGTGGGCGCTGCCTGTGGTGCTGGTCGCGGTCTTCATGACCACCCTCGACTTCTTCATCGTGCACGTGGCCATCCCGTCGATCCGTGCCGACTTACCCGCCGGGGGTGCGGCCGTCCAGCTCACGATCGCCGGGTACGGGCTCGCCTACGCCGCCGGGCTGATCGTCTCGGGCAGGCTCGGTGACCTGTACGGGCCGCGCCGCGTCTTCGCGTCCGGGCTGGCGCTGTTCACCGTGGCGTCCGCCGCCTGCGGCGTGGCCCCGTCCGTCGAGGCGCTGGTGCCCGCCAGGGTGGCGCAGGGGGTCGCGGCGGCGCTGCTCGCGCCGCAGGTCCTCACTCTGCTCGGCGTCCTCTACCAGGGCGAGGACCGCGCCCGGGCGTTCCGCTGGTACGGCACCGCGGTCGGCCTGGCGGGGACGAGCGGGCAGATGCTCGGCGGCCTGCTCGTCAGCGCGGCCCCGGTGGAGCTGGGCTGGCGGGCCTGCTTCCTGATCAACGTGCCCATCGGAGCGGCGGCGCTCTGCCTGACAACCCGTCTCCTCCCCGTAACAGGCAGCGGCGACCCGGCATCGCACGGGCGAGGGTTGGATGTGGTGGGAGCGGTGCTGGTAGCGGCCGGGCTGGTGGCCGTGGTGCTGCCCCTGGCGCAGGGGCGCGAGGCGGGGTGGCCGTGGTGGGCGTGGGCGTGCCTGGCGGCGTCCGCGCCGACCCTGGCGGGGTTCGCGCGACGCCAGCGGCGCCTCGCCGCCGACGGGCGGGAGCCGCTGCTGGACCTGCGGCTGTTGCGGGAGCCGCGGTTCGTGGCGGGGCTGGTGGCGGTGGCGCTGCTGTTCGGCTGCTCGGCGGGGCTGTCGTTCGTCCTCGCGCTCTACCTGCAGGACGGGCTGGGGCTGTCGCCGCTCGCCGCCGGGGGCCTGTGCACGGCGCTGAACGCGGGGTTCTTCGTGGCCTCCCTGCGTGCGGGGAGGCGGCCGCCGGTGGTGGGCGCGGTGGCGCTGGTGATCGGGCTCGCGCTGCTCTGCCTCGCCTTCGGCGCGTCGCCGTACTGGCTGGTCGTCGGCTCGCTGGTGGCCGGGTTGCTGGTGGCTGGGGCGGGGATGGGGCTGGTCATGTCGCCACTGGTGTCGGACGCGCTGGCCGGGGTGCGTCCCGAGCTGGCCGGGGCGGCGGCGGGCGTACTCGGCACGGTGCAGGAAGCGGGTGGGGTGCTCGGGGCGACCGCGACCGGGGCGGTCTTCTTCGCGGCGCTCGACGGCGGCTGGCAGGCGGCGGCGCAGGCCGGGACGGCGGTGACGCTCGCATGCGCCCTGGGCGTGGCCGCGCTGACCCGCGCCAGTTCGCTGGGGCGAGGTCTCCGCCGTCGAGAGTGTGGCCAGGCAGGCGCTCGCCGCGGCCGACGAGAAGGCCAACGGGCTGACGCCGCCGTTGTTCACCCCCGGGTTGGCACATGCCGATGACAGGCCGCTCGCCTGATCGAGTTCCTGCTGACCGAGGCGGTCGCGGTGGCCTCGACCTTGCTGCCGGCGCCGTGCCGCTACCCCTCCGATCTGACCGACGCCCAACGGGTGAAGCGAGGTCAGGAAAGCGCGGCGCCGGCGTCGTGGGCCGCGCGCGCGGCGATCAGTTCGGACAGGTGCGCACTGGTCCACTCGCAGACAGCGGCCAGAGGGCGGAACAGCGTGCGGCCGAGGGGGGTGAGCTCGTACTCCACGCGGGGCGGGTTCTCGGCGTAGGCGGTGCGGGAGACCAGGCCGTCGCGCTCCATCGAACGCAGCGAGGCGGCGAGCGTCTTCGGCGTGATGCCCCGCAGCGGCACCAGGAGCTCCGAGAAGCGCCGGGGACCTCCGGCGAGACAAGCGATGATCTTCACGGTCCACTTGCCGCCGATCTGGATCGGCGGCCTGGCAGAGGCACACCCCGCGAACATGTCGGGATCCAACGGTCGGGTCACCGATCCATCGTAGGCAACTATCGTTGCGGAAACCGGCACCCCCGCTACTACCGTCTACGCAGTAGCCGGCGACTTCACCGCCGGCCTCCTGTCGAACGGAGCATCCGTGATGAACGTCGATGTGATCGTCGTCGGAGCCGGACCGACCGGGCTCATGCTCGCCGCCGAGCTGGGCCTCGCCGGAGTACGCGCCGTTGTCGTCGAACGGCTGACGCAGCGCAGCGGACAGTCCAAGGCGCTCGGCATCCAGCCCCGCTCCGCGGAGGTGCTCGAACTGCGAGGCCTCCTGGAACCGCTCATGGACCGGGCGGTCCAGCGGGTGGCCGGCGGGCACTTCGCCGGGGTGCGGCTGGACTTCACCGCCTGGGACACCCGGCACCCGTACGGGATCGGCATCCCTCAAGGGCGCGTCGAGGCGCTACTCGAGGAGCGGCTCGGCGAGCTGGGCGTCCAGATCCTGCGCGGGCACGAGGTGACCGCGCTGTCGCAGGATCCCGACAGGGTCGAGGCGACTCTGCTCGGGCCCAGGGGCGAGTCACGGCTCACGGCTCGTTTCCTCGTGGGCTGCGACGGCGGGCGCAGCACCGTCCGCGAGCTCCTGGGCATCGGATTTCCCGGCCTGGACGGGAAGCTGTCCTCGGTGGTCTGCGACATCACGATCTCCGACCCGGACGGCGCCGTGCCGGAGACCTGGAACCTGCCCGTCATGACGCCCGACAGGACCGGCAAGGGCTACATCGCTCCGATCGGCGACGGCGTCCACCGGTTCCTCTTCTACGGGGCCGAGCAGCAGGGACTGTCCCGCGACACCCCGATCACCGAGGAGGAGGTGGACCGGGCCCTGCGCAACGCGTTCGGACCGGGGGTTCGGGTCACGGGCATCCGGTGGGCCTCCCGGTTCACCGACGCCTCGCGGCAGGTCGAGCGGTACCGTCACGGGCGGATCCTGCTCGCCGGGGACGCCGCGCACATCCACTCGCCCATGGGTGGGCAGGGGATGAACCTCGGCCTGCAGGACGCGTTCAACCTGGGGTGGAAGCTCGCGGCGGAGATCGGCGGGTGGGCGCACGAGGGGCTGCTCGACACCTATCACACCGAACGGCATCCGGTCGCCGCGCGCGTCCTGGCCAACACCCGCGCCCAGGCCGTCCTCCTCGTCGATGACGAGGAGAACCTGGCCCTGCGCGACATCGTCGAGGAACTGCTGCGGGTGCCGGACGCCAACCGGATCGTCGCTGGGATGATCTCAGGGCTGGACATCCGCTACGACCTGCCCGGCCGCCCCCACCCACTGCTGGGGCGCCACGTCCCTGATCTCGACCTGATGACGCCCTTTGGGCCCGACCGTGTAGCGCGGCTGCTGCGCGACGGCCGCGGCCTGCTGCTGACGACCGCGGACAAGGCCGTGTTCGCCGAGGCCGCCGAGGCGTGGTCGGCCAGGATAGGCCGGGTGCATGTGAAGGGCGAACTCGGTGCGGACGCGGTGCTGGTACGGCCCGACGGTTATGTCTGCTGGGCTGGTTCCGCCGCCGACGTCTCCAGCCTGGCCGACGCCTTGGCACGGTGGGCGGGTGCCGCCGTGACCACCGTCAGATCGCGATCATAACTGGGTGCCGCCGATTACCCTCATTTCTCACCTTTTCCGTTTTTGCCGACGCCCAGTGCGGACAGCAGCGGCAAGTCGCTCTACGACAGTCGCCGGATGATGCTGCTGGGCGAGTTCGAGGACGTTCAGCAGGTTCTCCGAGAGCACGATCCTGACGGAGATCCAGCTCCACCCCGAGCGGGAAGAGGGGTTCAGCTGTGGTGACCTCGCCCGGCAGGAAGGGCAGGGCGGGTAGCCGGCGGCGACATGCCCCCTATCTGCGGCAATATCGGTTTTGATATCAATCACGGCTTCATATTGTCTTGGACATAATTGTGGGGTTGTGATCTGCTCTCCTGCGTATGTGTGACTGATTCCCGGGGGGGACACATTGGCGCGGGAACGCGGTATCAGCCCGAACTTGGCACGGCTCGCAGCGGCCGCGGTGGCGGCGGGAGTGCTCGCCGCAGCGGTCGCACTGCCGGCCGTGGGCGGCGCGGGAGCCGCGATCGTCTCCGCCACGGACGTCCTCGACCTCAAACCGGAGGACCTCCCCGAGCCGCCGCTCGCGGCGGAGACCGTCATCCAGGACGCCGACGGTAAGAAGATCGCCCAGTTCTACGAGCAGTACCGCAAGGTCGTCCCGCTCAACAAGGTCGCGCCCGTGATGAAGGACGCGATCATCTCGATCGAGGACGACCGCTTCTACCAGCACGGCGCGATCGACATCGAGGGCACGGCGCGGGCTCTGGTCAAGAACCTGGCCTCGGGCGGGGTGGCCCAGGGCGGTTCCAGCATCACCCAGCAGTACGTCAAGCAGGTGCTGTTCAACACGGCCGAGACCGACGCCGACAAGAACAAGGCGCTGGAGGCCAGCTACGCGCGCAAGCTCAAGGAGCTGCGCTACGCGATGGCGGTGGAGGAGAAGTACTCCAAGGACCAGATCCTGGAGAAGTACCTGAACATCGCCTACTTCGGGGCGTCCGCCAACGGCGTCGAGGCGGCGTCCCAGCGGTTCTTCGGCCGGTCGGCCGAGAAGCTCACCCTGTGGCAGGCCGCCACGCTCGCCGCGGCCGTGCAGTCGCCGAACAACACCGACCCGTCGGTGGGGGCGGCGCAGCGCAAGCGGCTCCTGGGCCGGCGCAACACGGTGCTGGACCGGATGGCCGAGCTCGGCAAGATCACACCCGCCCAGGCGGCCGAGGCCAAGGCCAAGAAGCTCGGCTACAAGAACACCCCGCTGCCGCCCGGCGGGTGCGAAGCCAGCAAATATCCGTACTTCTGCCTGTATGTGCGCTTCGAGATCCTGAACAACCCCGCCTTCGGCAAGACCAGAGGGGCCCGCGCCCAACTCCTCAGCCGCGGCGGCCTGACCGTCAGGACGACGCTCGACCTCGGCATGCAGAAGGCCGCGGAGGAGGCGATCAAGAAGCGGGTGTTCGCGTCCGACAACCCGGCGGCGGCGCAGGCGCTGGTCCAGCCCGGAACCGGGATGATCAAGGCGATGGCGGCGAGCCGTACGTACGGCGGCAACGCCAAGAAGAAGGAGATCTCCTACAACCTGGTGGCCGACAGCGCGCACGGCGGCGGCATCGGCTTCCAGGCGGGCTCCACGTTCAAGACGTTCACCCTGCTCACCGCGCTCAAGTCGGGCATGAAGGTCAGCGACGGGCTGACCGTGGGCTCCTCCTACCGCGCCGCCGGCTACGGCTCCTTCAAGGACTGCAAGGGCGGCCGGGTCGGCTCCCCCGAGCACACCGTCACCAACGACGAGGGCGGGGGCGGCTTCAAGTCGCTGCAGACGGGCACCTGGGGCTCGGTCAACACCTTCTTCGTCGCCCTGGAGGAGCGGGTCGGTCTGTGCGAGACCGTGAAGACCGCCAAGTCCCTGGGGATCAAGAAGCGGGGCGACGGCAAGCCGCTACAGGAGGTCGAGACGTTCACGCTCGGGGTCAACGAGATGGACCCCGTCACCGTGGCCAACGCCTACGCGGCGATCGCGGCGCGCGGGAAGTACTGCCAGCCGATGGCCATCACGCAGATCACCGACCCCACCGGCAAGGTGACCAAGTTCGAGCCCAAGTGCAACCAGGCGCTGGACCCGGAGGTGGCCGACGCGGCGGCGGACGTCCTGTCGGGCGTGTTCACCAAGGGCACCATGAGGGGCGTGGGCGGCATCGGACGGGACGCCGCCGGCAAGACCGGCACGACGGACGAGTACGCCACCGCCTGGTTCGCCGGTTTCACCCCCGACCTGGCCAGCGCCGTCAGCCTCGGCGACCCCCGCGGCTCGGTGACCTACAAGCTCACAAACGTCACCATCGGTGGCCAGTCCTACCCTCGCGTCCACGGAGCCGACATCTCCGGCCGGATCTGGAAGGACACCATGATCGGGGCACTGAAGGACGTCCCGCCCACGACCTTCCACCCGATCAACTCCGCCCGCTTCGGCGGCTGCGGCCAGAGCTGCCAGCCCCAGCAGCCGGCCCGCGACGAGAACAAGGAGCCGGACGTGCTGTTCGAACTGGATCCGCAGACCCGCTGAGCACACAATGAGCCCATGAGCGACGCGAGGCACGTGGGCTCCAGGACACCCCGCCGCGAAGACGCCCGGCTGCTGGCCGGGCAGGGGCGATACGTCGGCAACATCCGGCTCCCCGGCATGGCGCACGCGGTCGTGGTCCGCAGCCCTGTCGCCCACGGGCGGCTCACGGGCTGCGACACCAAGGCCGCGCGGGCGGCCGAGGGCGTGCTCGACGTCATCACGGTGAGCGACGCGGCCGCGATCCGGCTGCCGTGCGTCATGCTGGCGCCGGGGCAGCAGGAGACGTCCTATCCGGTGCTGGAGGAGACGGTCAGGTACGTCGGCCAGCCGGTGGCCGTCGTGGTCGCCACCACCCCGGAAGCCGCCAGGGACGCGGCCGACCTGCTCGACCTGGAGTTCGACGAGCTCACCGCCGTCATCGGGGTGGAACAGGCGCTCGACGGTCACGTGCTGCACCCCGACTGGGGCACCAACCTGGTCACCGACTTCGTCCTCGGCGACGCCGACTGCGACCAGGTGATCGCCGAGGCGGCGCAGGTCGTCGAGCTGACGTCCAGTTTCGGCAGGGCCTCGCCGTACCCGATCGAACCGCGCGGCGTCGTCGCGTCCTGGTTCGACGGCGAGCTGACGGTCCGGATCTCCACGCAGGCGCCGCACCACGTCCGCGACCACGCCGCCGACGCGCTCGGCCTGCCGCACGACCGGGTGCGGGTCATCGGGGGCGACGCGGGCGGCGGGTTCGGCGGCAAGGAGCACCTGTACCCGGACGAGTTGCTCGCCTGCCTGGCCGCGATCCGCCTGGGCCGCCCGGTGAGCTGGACGGAGTCGCCAGGCGATCGCCTGTTCGCCACGCTGCCCGCGCGGGCCGCCGTCCACCGTGCCAGGCTCGCGCTCGACGCCGACGGGCGGTTCCTGGCGTTGCACGCCGACATCCTGGCCGATCTCGGCGCGCGCCCGTCCAACGTGGGCATGTCGCCGTTCATCGTGACCGCCATGATGCTGCCGGGCCCGTACCGGTTCGACCGGGCAGGGGCACGGGTGCGCGGCGTCGTCACCACGACCACGCCGACCGGCTCCTACCGCGGCTTCGGCCAGCCGGAAGCCACCTGGACGAGGGAGCGGCTGATCGACGAGGCGGCCCGGCGGCTCGGGCTCGACCCGGTCGAGCTGCGGCTGCGCAACATGTACGGCCCCGACGAACTGCCCTGTTCGACGCGGACCTGGCAGCCGTACGACTCCGGCGACTACCCGCGGGCCCTGCGGACCCTGCGCGACCTGGTCACAGCCTCCGCAGCCGACGGCGACGGCCGCAGGCGCGGGGTCGGGTTCTCCTGCCACGTGGAGGCCACCGGGATGGGCGCGTCGATGGAGATGAAGGCGGCCGGGATCCAGGCGGGCGGCTTCGAGACCGCGGTGCTGCGGATGGAGCCCGACGCCTCGCTCGTGGTGTCGTCCGGGGTGGCCGTCATGGGGCAGGGCATCGAGACGGCCCTCGCGCAGATCGCCGCGGACCGGGTGGGGGTGCCGCTCGACCAGATACGGGTGGTGCTGGGCGACACGGCCGTCGCGCCGTACTCGTCGATCGGGTCCATCGCCAGCCGCTCGCTCGCGGTCGGCGGCGGCGCGCTCACCCAGGCCGCGGCGCGGCTGCGCGACAGGATCGTGGCCATCGCCGCCCACCAGCTGGAGGCCGCGCCGGACGACCTGGAGATCGTCGGCTCTGCCGTCCGCGTGAAGGGCGACCCGCAGTCGGCCAGGACGCTGCGCGACATCGCCACGTCGGCGTGGCGCGGCTGGGACCTGCCCGAGGGTGTCCCGCCGGGGCTGGAGGAACGCGTCTCCTACGACCCGACGGCCTACACCTACTCCTACGGCGCGCACGCCGCGGCCGTCGCCGTCGATCCGGAGACCGGGGCCGTCGAGGTCGAGGGGTACTGGGCCGTCAGCGACTCGGGGGTGCTGGTGAACCCCGCGATCGTGGAGGGCCAGCTCCGCGGCGCGATCGCGCAGGGGATCGGGATGGCACTGACCGAGGAGATCGTCTACACCGACGACGGGCAGCCGATCGTCGAGTACCTGCTGCCGACGACCCGCGAGGTGCCCGACATCCAGGTGATGCTGATGCAGACGCCGTCACCGATCACGCCGGGAGGCATGAAGGGCGCGGGCGAGGCCGGGACGATCGGGCCGCCCGCCGCCATCGGCAACGCCGTCGCCGCCGCCCTGCCGGAGATCGCCGACCGGATCGCCGGCACCCCGCTGACGCCGTCTCTCCTGTGGACCTGCCTTCGCGACCGCCCAGCCTGAAAGCTCCCGGCCTGACAGCTTCCGGCCTGACAGCTCAGCGGGCCGTCCAGTAGCTGTCGGAGACGTTCTCCCCGCTCAGCAGGTCGGCGAACAGGTCCTCCCAGAGCGGCATCACGATCTCGGGGACGTAGTCGTGGGCCGTCTCCGCGGCCGCGGCGCCCATCCGGAGCCGCAACCGCCGGTCGCCCATGAGCCGGTCCAGGGCGGCGGCCAGGCCGTCGACGTCCCTCGGCGGCACGAGCAGGCCGTCGGTGCCGTGGGTGAGGACGTCCGCGGGGCCCGTCGGGCAGTCGAAGGCGACGACCGGCAGCGCGTGGCTCATCGCCTCGATCATCGCCATCGGCAGCCCCTCGAAGCGGGAGCTGAGCGCGTAGACCGACGCCTCGGCCAGCTCCTTGTCGATCTGGTCGGTGCGTCCCGGCAGGTGGACGCGCCCGCCGAGGCCGTGCTGGGTGACCAGCCCGCGCAGCCGGTCGCCCGCCGGGCCCGAGCCGAGGATGCGCAGGCTCCACTCGGGATGCCCGCGCACGGCCTGCGCGAAGGCCGGGATGAGCAGGTCGAACCCCTTCTGCGGAACCAGCCTGCCCACCGCGACGACGACCGGCTTCTCCTGGAGGGACGGCTGCCGGTTCGACACGCGGACCGCGTTCGGGATCCGCACGACCGGCGTGTGCGGCACGAGCTGCCGGTACTCGGCCCGGTTCGTCTCCGTCAGCACCACGACGGCGTTGAAGCGTCCGTAGTGCCGGGCGATCTCGCTCCTGATGGTGTCGGGGTAGGCCGCCAGGTTCATGTGCTCCTGCGCCACCCGGACGACTCCCCGGCCGGCGCGGCGCGCGGAGATCAGGTTCAGCGCCGGGCGGGTCGTGACCAGGATGCCGTCCCGCAGCGAGGAGACGTAGTCCATCACGGCCCGCTCCACCCGCTCCGTGAAGTACCCGGCGGCGAACTCCCCGTACGGGACGATCTTGCCTCGGGCCCTGCGCCACACCTTGCGGGCCAGCGAGTCGGCCTTGACGCTGTCGCGCTGGTCCACCAGCGTGCTCAGGCGCACCCGCGGGTCGATGCCGAACTGCGGCTCGTCCCGCCGCCGGACCACGCTGACGATCTCCACCCGGTGACCGGCCCCCGCCATCGCGTTGGCCTGGTTGACGACCGTGCGGATGGTGCCGCCCATACCGTACGCGTGCAGCAGCAGATAGCGGATGATCATTCCAGGTACCCCCACGCCCGGCACATCGGTTTCAGCGTCTCGGGGACCAGGTCCGGGTCCGGCAGCTCGCGTCCTGGTTGCACGCGTCCCGAGCGGATCTTCTCCGTCCAGTCGCCGAGGCCCTTGCGCACCACGTCCGGCTCGCCGTACGTCAGCATCTCGGCCGCCCAGGGCACGCCGACGAACGCGCAGATCTCGCGCGTGACCTGCTCGGGGCCGGCGGTGAGGTCCTCGTAGCGGACGGTCAGTCCGGGCAGCGCCTTCCTCGCGCGCTGCACGGCCTTCATGTAGCGCAGCGCGTCGACCGCGGCCTCCTCCGGAGTGCGCCTGTCGGGGCTGGCCTCGGCCCACGACGCGGCGATCGAGGCCGGGTGACGGAGCAGGAAGACGAAGCGGGCATCCGGCCAGCAGGCGGCGATCCGCTCGTGGGCGAACGCGTTGGCCGGGGTCTTGTCCACGACGAACCGCTTGCCGCTGCGGACCAGCTCGCGGTGGAGCACCCGGTCCCACAGCAGGTGCTCCAGGTCGGACCTGGTGTGGCCCAGCTCCGCCATCGCCTTCTCGGCCAGCGAGGTCCCGAATCCCACGGTCAGCCGGCGGACGTGCAGCTCATGCGGGGCGTGCAGGTCGGGATGCGCGTTCAGCATCGCCCGCAGCAGGGTGGACCCCGACCGCACCGGCGACATCAGGAACACCGGCGCCGTCAGCAGCCGGTCGATCGCCGGCTCGACGGGCGGCCGGAACGGAACCTCTTCCGTCGCCTCTGCTTTTCCTACCGGTTTGACCTGGTACTTCGTGTACCTGGCCAGCGCTCTGTTGAGGGTGCGCTGCCATGTCATGCTCCGGCAGAGTACCCAGCGTTCCTGGGCATTCCCTGGCAGGACCGTCCAGCCTTCCTGGCAGCGCCCCTGCCGGCACTTCTTACGGAGTGCGAACGGCACCGGGATATCCGGCCTGTCCGGTGCCACGCTGGACGGATGAACCGCACCACCACGAGCGTCGCCGACCTGCCGCCCTCGCGCGCCGCCCGGGTTGCGGCACCGATGGTGGCGCTCGTGCTCGCCGCGCAGGCGGTCGTGCTCGCGATCGCCGTGGTCACCGGCGTGCGCTGGTGGTACGCCGCCGCGTGGGCGCTGTTCGCGGTGGCCGTCGTGACGCTGCGCCGGGTGGCCGCGCGGCACGTCGCGGGGCTGGTCGTCGCGGGTGGCATCGCGCTGGCCGCCACGGGGCTGCTCGCCCCGCCGAGCACCAGCACCGACTCCTACCGCTACGCGTGGGACGGACGGGTACAGTCCGCCGGCCTCTCCCCCTATGACCACGCCCCCTCGGACCCTGCCCTGGCCCCGCTGCGCGACGCCTGGCTCTTCCCCGGCTGCGCGCAGGGCCGCCTCTACCTGCTGCCCGACGGCGGCTGCACGAGGATCAACCGGCCGACCGTGCACACGATCTACCCGCCGCTGGCGGAGGTGTACTTCCTCGCGGTCCACCACCTCTCGCCCGACGGTGCGCGGCACAAGCCGCTCCAGGTGGGGGGCGCGCTGCTGGCGCTGGCGACCACCGGCGCGCTGCTGTTCGCGCTGCGCGGCAACGCCTGGCAGGCCGCGTGCTGGGCCTGGTGCCCGGCCGTGCCCATGGAGGCCGTGAACAACGCCCACGTGGACGTCCTCGGCGCGCTCTTCGTGGTGCTCGCGCTCGGCACCACCCGCTACCGGGGCGCGCTGCTGGGCGCGGCGATCGCCACCAAACTGCTACCGGCCGTCGCCCTGCCAGGACTGTTGTCGGGCGCGCTGGCACGCGCAGAACGCGCGGCGCCCTCGCGATCAGGGACGTCGACGCAGACGCCTGCGCCCGCCCGGCCGGGGGAGTCGCGGCGGGCGTTCGCTGTGGCGGCGTCGGCTGGGCTGCTCGTGGCCTTGGCCTACCTGCCGTACGTGCTCGCTTCGCACGCGTCCGTGCTGGGGTACCTGTCCGGGTACGTGGCGGAGGAGGGGTACGACGACGCGGGCGGCAACAGCCGCTACGCGCTGCTGCGCCTGCTGCTGCCCGATTCGTGGGCGCTGCCGGCCACCCTCGCCGTCCTGGGGGCGGCGCTGCTCCACGTCCTGCGGCACGGGGACGCGGACCGGCCGTGGCGCGGCGCCCTGCTGCTCACCGGCCTGGCGTTCCTGCTGCTCACCCCCGGCTACTCGTGGTACGCGCTGCTGCTCGTCGCCATCGTCGCGCTCGACGGCCGGTGGGAGTGGCTGGGCGTCGCCGCGGCGGGCGCGGCCTCGTACCTGAGCGGCGCGGGCACGCTCGCCTACGCGGGCGCGGCAGCAGCGGTGGTCATCGGAGCGTGGCTGCGCCACCGGGCCGGGCGCCCCGACGCGTACCGGCCCGGATCGGCCGCTACAGCGCCGCAGCCTCTCGCCCGTGGACGATCAGGGCGTACAGGACGAGTACGTCCACCGCGATGACCGCCAGCGACCACCATGGGTTGACGTCGATCCACAGGAGCTGGGTCATGGCGTTGATCGCGGCCAGCACGATCGCCACGATGCGCGCCCAGAGCTGCCCGGCGGTCAGCGCCACGCCCGCGATCACGAGCAGGATGCCGAAGATCAGGTGCACCCAGCCCCACCCGGTGAGGCTGAGGATCATCAGCTCCCCGGCTCCGGTGACGTACATGTGGTTGTTGAAGATCCCGTAGAGGCCGGTGATGGCGTTGAAGACACCACTCATGATCATCATGAGCCCGGCGAACCACACCCAACCGACCCAGCCCGTTACGTGCCGGGCCCCGTGCGGCGTTTCATAGGTCATCGCTAGCCTCCCCTAATGCCTTGCAGGGAGTCTGAGGCGAATCCAAGGTGGATAAACACCGCATTGCGCAATCATTCACACGCTTTGGGATGTCCAGTAGGACATCCTGATATAGCCGATAAGCAGTGAATACTCAGATTTAACGGCATTGTCCGGGTGAGTCCAGCGAGGACCGTGCCGTCACCCCGGCGGCACGGTCCTCGCTGGGACGCGTGGTTCTAGGCCCCGGACAGCAGCAGGGTCGCGACCGCGTCGGCGGTGTCCGGGTGGCGGGTCAGGAGGTCCGCCGCCGGGCCGCTGCCAGGTGGCGACGAGGGTTGCTGCCACTCGCCCTCACAGCCCAGCAGCGTCGCCACGGCGTCCAGGGTCGCCGGGTGGCCCGCCAGGAGTTCCGCCACCGGGCCCGACAAGGCGAGAGCCGGCGCGGACGGCTGCGCGGCCCGGCCCGCCCACGGCGGCACCCACGCGTCCACCGCCGCCAGGCCGGCCGGGAAGGTACGGCCGGCCTCGCGGACGAGCACCGGCACCAGCTCCGCCGCGTCCTTCCGCAGCATCGTGATCAGCTTGGGCAGCCACGGGAGCAGCACGTTGTCGGGCAGCCGGGCGAACGCCTTCGACAGCACCTCCACCACGAAGGGCGTCAGCGACGGAACCGACTCGAGCGACTGCACGAACCCGGTGATGTAGAGAGGGAACGACGGGACGACGAGCGGGTTGTCCAGCAGTTCCTCGCACCGCGCCCGCAGGTCCGCCTTCGACACGAGCCCGAGCTGCGACTGGGCGCCCCACAGCAGCGCGACCTTGGCGGGCGCCTCCGGGTGCGACTGCTGCACGGCGATCTCGAGCTGGGCGCGGTCGCAGCCGAGCGACAGCGCCAGGCTCTCCATGCTGAACAGGAACCCGAGCATCGCGCCCACCTGGCGGACGCCCGTCTCCTCGTCCAGGAAGGCGGTCGGCAGCAGGGTGCAGTAGTGCGCGTACCCCTCCTTGACGAACGCCTCGCACCACGCGGGCAGCACCGGCTCGGTGGCGCGGTAGTGGGCCAGCAGCCGGCGGATGCGGCGCAGCACCTCGGGCGCGTCGTCCACGGTGCGCTCGGCTGCCAGCAGGTCCACGGCCCGCGCGCCGAGCTCGTCGGTGAAGCGGCGGCTGCCCAGGTAGAGGATGGCGTCCTCGACCGCGCCGAGCGCCACCGACGCGGTGGCCTTGGGGTCCCACACGATCTTGCGCAGGCGCTGCTCCAGCACCTGTTCGATGGTGACGCCCTCGTAGCCGAGCTCGATGAGCGCCCGCTGGTCGCGGCCGAGCCACAGGTCCCAGCTCTCCTGGATGGCCCGCTCCCCCAGGCTGCGCGAGCCCATGATGGGTCGGACGGTGCCGTCCGGCAGCAGGAAGCGCAGCATCCACAGCAGCTGCGAGCAGGGCACCAGGTCCGGGTTGGCCTGCAGGTCGATCAGGGCCCGCTGGAGGGTCCGCTTCTGCAGGTCGAGCCCCAGCGGCTCCAGCCGGTCGTAGACGTCGCGGGCCAGCGGCGGCATGGCGTCGTAGCCGACCTGGCCGATCCGGTCGCCGCCGAGGAGGATCTCGCACAGGCGGCGCACGTCACGGCGTCCCGGGACGACGTCCTTCTCGATGCACGTGACGGCGGCGTCCTGGAAGTCGTACGGCGTCGGACGGGCCCGGCCGCGCACCCCCGCGAGCAGGATGGACGTCTCGAACACGGCGATGGCGTCGGCTGTGGAGGACAGGTAGCCGTTCTTGCGGGCCAGCCTGACGATGTCGACGCACCAGCCGAGCAGCTCGGCCTCGTCGAGGGCGTCCAGCGCGGGCGGGTTCGACAGGAAGCCGGTCAGCTTGTCGGTGACCTCGGCCTGCGGGACGGGCGCGGGCAGCCGCGCGGGCTTGGCGGACTTCTTCTGGCCGGCGAGCTCGAAGGGCTTGACGCGGCTGCGCGACAGCGCCTTCGTCCAGGTGGCCGCGGCGATCGACACCGAGCCGGACGCCAGCCCGAACTGGGCCTCGATCGCCGACTGGCTGGACGGGATGAGCCCGTACAGCCAGCGCGTGCCCGTCCGGGGGGTGATCTCGAAGGGGGCCTCGGAGGCCAGCCCGAACTGCTCGACGCGGCTGGCCGCGTGGAACGCGCCGCACACGTACAGGCACTGCGACGGGTCCGCGCCGGACGCGGCGAGGTGCTCGCGCATCCGGGTCCACATGTAGCGCTCGCGGTCCTCGTCCCTGTCGAGCTGGGCGCCGTCGGGACGCAGCCGCCTGAACAGGCTGCCGATCAGCACCATGACCTGCCGGTACGTCTCGTAGTCCGCACCGGCGAGCGGCTGCTCCACGTACTGGTCCCACCATTCGGACCAGTGCCTGACCTTGCCGTGGTGCAGCAGGTGCTCTTCCAGCTCGGCGAAGCGGGGCCGCAGGTCGCCGATCTCGACGCCCACGGAGTCGCCGTGCAGGGCGGCGTCCTCGCGCTGCTCCTCCTCCGGCTCCCCCTGCTCGGACTTCCCCTGCTCGGACGGCTCCTGCGGCAACCACTGGAAGACGTGGTCGGCCGAGCGGTCCACCAGCACCAGCTCGACGTCCGGCCGGTCGAGGGCGTAGGCGATGGCCTGGTACTCGGCCGACGCCTCGGTGATCGGCGCCACCACGCTGAGCGGCCCGGACCCCGACGGGAAGCCGTCGAGGTCGCTCGCGAACGCCTGCAACGCCACGGGCAGGCGGCAGTTGCGCAGCTCGGTCAGCAGGGGCTGCAGGTCCTCGCACAGCTCCAGGTAGATGACCTTGGGCTGCTTCTCCCGCAGCCTGCGCACCATGGCCAGCGCGGACGCCGGCGAGTGGTGGCAGACCGGGAAGATCTCCATCTCCTCCCGCAGCGCCCGGTCGACGTCGTCCACCAGGCCAGACAGGATGCCGGACAGCGCGTCGGGGTTGTCGGCGAAGGCGGCTGCGGCGTCGAGGAGCTGCTCGCGGAGGGCGCCGAACGGGCTCATGACAGCGTGGCGATCGCCTGGCGGCCACCCTCGAGGAAGTCCTGCCACGCGCCGCCGTCCTTCTTGCTGCGCGGCTCGACCACACCGTGCCAGTACTTGTTCAGGATGGCCAGGTCCTCGGGGCTGCGGCGAGCGAGCGAGCCCACGAGCGAGCTGCCGAGCGTCTCGGCGCTCAGGGTCCGGTCGCCGAAGAACTGGCTGTGCAGGATCGCGTCCTCCAGCACGCCGATCTGCTCCGCCGTGGACAGCGCGGACTCCAGCTTGTCGTCGTCGCTGGTGGCCGACGCGGCGGCGGCGCGCAGGTCGGCGAAGCTCTGCAGCAGGATGTCGAGCAGCGTGGGCGGCAGGTCCAGCTCGATCTGGTGCCTGCGCAGCAGCTCCGTGGTACGGAACCGGACGATCTCCGCCTCGCTCTTCTTGTTCGTCACCACCGGGATACGGACGAAGTTGAACCGCCGCTTCAGCGCCGAAGAGAGGTCGTTGACGCCGCGGTCACGGCTGTTGGCCGTGGCGATGATCGAGAACCCGGGCTGGGCGAAGACGATGTTGTCGTCGTCCAGTTCGGGGATGGACACGTACTTCTCGGACAGGATGGAGATCAGCGCGTCCTGCACGTCGCTGGTCGAGCGGGTCAGCTCCTCGAAGCGGCCGATCACGCCCTTCTCCATCGCCGTCATGATCGGCGAGGGGATCATCGACTCGCGCGACTGCCCCTTGGCGATCACCATGGAGACGTTCCACGAGTACTTGATGTGGTCCTCGGTGGTGCCCGCGGTGCCCTGGACGACCAGCGTCGAGTTGCGGCAGATGGCGGCGGCGAGCAGCTCGGCGAGCCAGCTCTTGCCGGTGCCCGGGTCGCCGATCAGCAGCAGGCCCCGGTCCGAGGCCAGGGTGACGATGCTGCGCTCGACGAAGCTGCGGTCGCCGAACCACTTCTGCGGGATCTCGCGGTCGAGCCCGTCGGAACGCTCGGAGCCGAGCACGAACAGCCGCACCATCCGAGGGCTGAGCCGCCAGGCGAACGGCTTGGGGCCCTCGTCGATCGACTCCAGCCAGTCGAGCTCTTCGGCGTACTTGACCTCGGCGGGCGCACGCAGCATCTCGTCGGACATTCTCGGGGTTCTCCTAGGTGAGGAAGTTCTTGAGCTCGAACACGAGTTTGCGGATGTGGCCCGACAGCACGGGGGTGCCCAGGTCCTTGAGCTTCTGACGGAACCACGGGTCCACGCTCTGCTGCCCGGAGCTGTTCACGGAGCCGACCGGGATGAACTTCACCCCGGACTTGTGCAGCGACTCGAAGTCGGTGATCAGCGACCGGTCGTCGTAGAAGTCGGAGATCCACACCATGACGGTGTTGCGCGGTTCGGCGATCTTGGGCCGGGCCATGGCCATCGCGACGGGGCCGTGGGTGCCGCCGCCGAGCGTCGTGCGCAGCAGCACCTCGAACGGGTCGTGCACCCAGGGCGTCAGGTCGAGCGCGCGGGTGTCGTACGCGACCAGGTGGACGTCCACCTTGGGCAGGCCCGCGAAGATCGACGCCAGGATGGTGCAGTTCACCATCGCGTCCACCATCGAGCCCGACTGGTCGACCACCACGATGAGCCGCTGTGGCGTGGTCTTGCGCGCGGTCTGCTTGTAGAACAGCTTGTCCACGTAGAGCCGCTGGTCTTCGGGGCTCCAGTTGGTGAGGTTCTTCCAGATCGTGCGGTCGAGGTCGAGGTTGCGGTACACCCGCTTCGGCGGCACCGACCTGTCGATGGCGCCCACCGTGGTCTTCTCGACCTGGGTGCGCAGGACCTCCGCGACCTGGTCCACGTACTTGCGGATCAGCGCCTTGGCGTTGGCCAGCGCGACACCCGAGAGGTTGGACTTGTCGCGCAGCAGCTGCTCGATGAGCGACATGCTCGGCGTGAGCTGCCTGGCCAGCGCCGGGTCGGCGAGCACCTCGCGCAGGCGCATGCGCTTGACGAGGTCGCCCTCCAGGCCCGACAGGACGCCCGCCACCTCGCCCATGCCCGGCTCGGACCCGATCTGGCCGGGCCGGCAGCCGAGCGCCTGCTCGAACCAGCCCGCGTCCTGCTTCCAGCGCGCCAGGTCGGTGGCGGTGACGGTGCCCGTCCCGGTCGAGAAGACGTTGAGCAGCAGCTTCGACACCAGGGCCGCCCGGCGGACCCGCTCGCTCGGGTCCTCGTCCTCGTCCTCCTTGGGGACCATCAGGTCGCGCAGCTCGGGGCCCAGGTCGGGGAAGCGCTGGACCAGGTTGTCCACCGACACCGACGGGTCGAGCAGCGCGGGCGGCAGCCCGAGGTCGTCGACGACGGCCACGCTGGACGCCTCCAGCGAAGGCTGCTCGTCGCCCTCGAACAGCCGCGACAGCAGGCGCCAGTAGAGAACCTGGCGCCGGTTCTCGTCGGCGCCGATCGGGGAGTCGCTCATTTCCGCAGCAGCCGTCCCGCTCGCTCGCGCAGCACGGCCACCGGGTCACCGAGTCGCGCGCCCGCCTTGAGCACCTTCTGGTCGGTGGGGCCGAGCGCCCAGTCGCCGGTGTGCGCCACGACCGGCTTCTTCTTGACCGTGGCCTGCACCGCGAGGGGCCGTACCGACCACCGGCCGGCGTCCCAGCGCAGCAGCCCGAGGCAGGCCGTGGAGGCCGCCACCAGCTCCGGCGTGAGCGGGCCGCAGGACGGGAGGCGGTCCACCTCGACGGCGAGCGCGTTCCCGTCGAGCACGAACTCGTCGCCGGTCACCGTGTAGCCCTCCAGCAGGACGGGCTCCGCGATGCGCACCGGATGGCGTTCCAGGGGCGGTGCCGCGGGAGCCGACGCCCCTGCGAGCTGGACCCTGGCGGTCGCGAACGGGTCGGCGGGCTCGCCCGCGGTCGCCCGGTCGTCGTGCCACACCAGGTCGCCGCTGCCGAGCAGGGGCATGTCGGTGATGTCCAGGCTGCGGTGCTCCGCGAGCGCCCCCAGCAGGACGGGGACCCCGCGCAGCAGCTGCCAGAGGAACGGGCCGACGACCGTGTCGACCTTGGTGGCGGCGACGCTCGTCCGCACCAGCCGGGACGGCTCGCCGCCCGCGGGTTCCAGGATGGCGTGGACCTGCGCCTGCATCGCGGTGGCGTGCTCGTGGACGTCCACACCGAGGATCAGCAGCCGTCCCGACACCGTGTGGGTGGCCTCGCCGGGCCAGCTGCCCGCCTGGGACAGCAGCAGGGCGCGCGCCCACAGGTCCGCCCAACGGCGGGCGGGCAGCCGGTCCATGGTCGCGACCGGCGCCGACGCCCGCAGCTCGGCCGCCAGGCCGTCGAGCAGCACCGCCAGCCGGCGCAGGCTCGGCTCGGCCAGCAGCGCCTCGACCGTCTGGCTGGACGCGGAGACCAGGTCGTGGTCGACGCCGCGCCATCCGGCGATGGCCAGCTCGGTCAGCCAGGACCTGCTGCCGACGAGCAGGTTCTCCGGCACGGCCGCCAGCGGGCCCGGCTCCTCCCAGGTGGCCCTGGAACGTCCGAGCGCGGCGTCGAGACGGGCGAGCAGGGCGTCGTGCACCGCGCCGAACAGGGCGGTACGCGCTCCGGCCAACGCCGTCAGGTGCTCGTCGGCGATCGAGCCGGCGGCGACCTTCTCCGCCGCCTCGGCCACCCGCGCGGCGAGCGGCGTGGCCCCTACCGAGCCGGCCAGCGCCGCCAGCGCGGCGGCCCGCTCCTCGCTGAGCCGGGCGAGCCCGTTCGCGAGGGCGTCGTCGAAGCCCGTCACCAGGTCAAGCGCGTCCTCGACTCCCGGCGGGGCGCCGTCGAGCAGTTCCGCGAGCTGTACGCCGAGCATCAACGGACCGCCCCCATGGCCGGGAACCAGTGCATCTCCGCCAGGGGGGCGGCTGTGTCGGGCAGCTCCAGATAGGCCAGGTGGCGCAGGAACCGGCTGAACACGACGGCCGCCGGGGTGGGCTCGTGCTGCCCGTCCAGGCTCCGCACCAGGTTTCCGCCCTCCTCCACCTCCACGTGCAGGTAGCGGGCCACGCGCTCCAGGCCGTACTGGACGACGGCCTCGTCCACGAGCGCCTGCAGGTGCTTGCAGGGCGAGCCGTACAGCCCGCCGCACGGCCTGTTGTTGTTGGTGCTGCAGTTGAAGCCGTGGGTTCCGGCGGTGATCGACGAGACGTAGACACGACTGATGTCCGACCCGCTCGACACGACGCCCTGCAACCGCCCGTCGGCAAGCTCGACGAAGGGAACCTTCGCCAGCTTGCGCGGCTGCACGGGGGAGACCACCCGTACCACGCTGCACTGCTCCAACGCGGCTGTGTCCGCGTTCACGCCTTTCGACCTCCAGCCCCACGGCTCGCGGACGCTGGTGGCATCAACGCGAACGGCCGATACATGATCCGGCAATGTACCCCATGTGATCCCGAATCGTGGCCTTTTCAAGATCAGGGCTACACCTTCGCCGGAGTGCTCATCAGGGGGTGACCACCTCGTAGCCCGCCTCCTCGACGGCCGCCGCGATCGCGGCGTCATCCAGGGCGCCCTCGCCGGTCACCGTGACCAGGCCGGTCGCGAGGTCGACCTCGACGCCGGCGACACCGGGAACCTGGCCGACCTCCTCGGTGACCGAGCTGACGCAGTGGCCGCAGGTCATGCC
Source organism: Nonomuraea sp. NPDC005983 (assembly GCF_040614375.1). NCBI lineage: Bacteria > Bacillati > Actinomycetota > Actinomycetes > Streptosporangiales > Streptosporangiaceae > Nonomuraea > Nonomuraea sp. NPDC005983. Next base: position 35,938 of record NZ_JBEXUP010000005.1, on the reverse strand, counting down.
CTTGACGGTGTAGGTGCTGGTGGTCATATCGGATTCTCCTTAACAGACGAGCCTGGGCGACCCCTTGGGAGCGGGCCACCTCGAAACACTATACCCCCCCACCGTATTCGTGTGCCGGCATCTCATGGAGGCACGCCGGCGGCCCGCCACCCAACGCGGCCCCGTAGTCGGCGACGACCCCCTCCTCGCTCGGACGTCCCGCTTCTTGGCCCGGCACCTACGAGCGCGAGTAGCATGAAAGTCGGTCACAGACGGGAGGCACGCGGACGATGCGCACGTTGGGCGACCTGGAATCGGCGATCATGGACAGGATGTGGTCCTACCACCGGCCGGCCTCCGTCAGGGACGTGCTGGAAGATCTGCGCAAGGAGCGCCAGATCGCCTACACCACCGTGATGACCGTGATGGACAAGCTCTACAAGAAGGGCCTGCTGAAGCGGCAACCGGCCGGCAAGGCGTACGTGTACGAGTCGGTGGGAAGCAAGGAGTCCTACACCGCCCAGCTGATGCGCGAGACGCTGGCGAGCGGCGGCAACCAGGCGGCCACGCTGGTGCACTTCCTGGAGCGGCTGACCCCCGAGGAGGCCGCCGCGCTCGAATCCGCCCTCCGGGTGTACCCGCCGGGCGGTCGCAGCGCCTGACGGTCGCCCTCGCCCCCCTATCGCGCATAGTTGACCACCACTTCCGTTCGCCGCATGCAGACGGGCGGATACGCTCTACCCGTACGACAGCCGCTCAGAGCGCGCGGATAACCGCTGATCAGGGGCGGAGCTGGATGCCGCACACACACGAACAACCGACCACTAGCGCCGGGCGTCCCTCACGCTCCCGGCGCCCTCCACGCTCCCGGCGGGCCCGGCCGGCCATCCTCCTCGCCGCCGTCCTCGTCGTCGCCGGGTCGGCGTACGCCGTGCCCGCCGTCGCCCTCGCCGGCGACGTTCCCCCGGGCACCCGCGTCGACGGGTCCGACATCGGCGGCCTGTCACCGTCCGAGGCCCGGTCGCGGCTGGAAGGCGACCTCGGCAAGCGGGCGGCCACCCCGCTCGCGCTCGTCGCGGCGGGCCGGACGGTCCGGCTGAACCCCGCCGAGCTGGGGCTGGCCTTCGACGCGAAGGCGACCGTCGATGCCGCACTCGACGGCGCCACGACCCCGGCCGGGATCGTCCGCTCGCTCTTCGGCAGCCGCGACCTCCAGCCGAAGCTCGCCGTGGACGAGCAGCGCCTCACCGCCAGGCTCGCCGACCTGGCCCGCGACATCGACACCAAGCCGCGCGAGGGCGGCGTCCGCTTCCGCGGGCTCGAACCGGAGGCGGTGCGGCCCAGGCCGGGCCGCGCCCTCGACCGCGACGGCGCGGCCAGAGCCGTGCGCGAGGCCTTCGCGGGAAAGCGCGGGAAAGTCGCCCTGACGGTGCGTCCGCTACCGCCCACGGTCTCCGCCGCCGAGGTCCAGCGGGTGGCCGCGACGGCCCGGACAGCGGTCGCCTCGCCGCTGACCCTGACCAGCGGCGGCAGGAAGACCGTGCTGTCCAGAGACCAGCTCGCCGCCGGGCTCCGCTTCACCGCCGACGGCCAGGGCGGGCTGCGGCCGTCCTACGACGCCAAGCAGGTCGCGTCCGCCCTGGAGAAGGCGCTGGTCGACGCCGGGCAGCGGCCGAAGGACGCGTCTTTCAAGATCGTCAACGGCAGGCCGCGGGTCGTCGCCGCCCGCGCGGGGCGCGGGATCGACGTCAAGGCCCTCGGCGAGGCGGTCGCCGCCGCCGTCGCGGCGGGAACCCGCAGCGTGGACGTGCCGACGACCCGGACCCAGCCCCGCGTGACCACCCAGGCGGCCACCAAGCTCGGCGTCAAGGAGAAGGTCAGCTCGTTCACCACCCACTACCCCTGCTGCGCCCCCAGGGTGACCAACATCCACACCATCGCCGACCTCGTCGACGGCTACGTGGTCAAGCCCGGCGAGACGTTCTCGCTCAACGGCGTGGTGGGCAAGCGCGACAAGGAACGCGGCTTCGTCGAGGCACCGATGATCCTCAACAACCGGTTCGTCGACGACGTCGGCGGAGGCGTCTCGCAGTTCACCACCACCATGTTCAACGCGGTGTTCTTCGGCGGCTTCCAGGACGTGCAGCACACGCCGCACCAGTACTACATCTCCCGGTACCCGGCCGGGCGGGAGTCGACGGTGTCCTACCCGCAGCCGGACTTCCGCTGGCGCAACGACTCCCCCTACGGCGTGCTGATCAAGACCTCGTACACGGACACCTCGGTCACCGTCGACTTCTGGAGCACCAAGCGCTACGACATCGAGTCGCAGAGCTCGCCCCGCTACCAGGTCAAACCCATCGAAACCATCACCGAGACCGGCAAGGAGTGCATCCCGATGGGCGGCGCCGAAGGGTTCACCATCGACGTCTGGCGCATCTTCAAACAGGACGGCGAGGTCCTCCGCAAGCAGCAGTTCCACACCGTCTACGCCCCCGAACCCCGCCTCACCTGCACATGACGTCGGCGACGTAGGCTCTTCCGTCGTGAACGACAGTCAGCGAGTGACGTTCCCCGGTTCCACAGGCGCTCCCCTGGCGGGCAGGCTGGAGCTGCCCGACGGGCCGCCCAGGGCGGTCGCGCTCTTCGCGCACTGCTTCTCGTGCGGCAAGGACGTCCATGCCGCCTCCCACATCGCCCGCGAGCTGGCCAGGCTCGGCATCGCCGTGCTCCGCTTCGACTTCACCGGGCTCGGCCAGTCCGGCGGCGACTTCGGCAACACCGACTTCACGTCCAACGTCGAGGACCTGGTGCACGCGGCCGGCTACCTGCGCGACACCCTCGCCGCACCGACGCTCCTAGTGGGGCACTCGTTCGGCGGCGCCGCGGTCCTGGCCGCCGCCCAGCGGATCCCCGAGTCGCGGGCGGTCGTCACCATCGGCGCCCCCGCCGACCCGTCGCACGTGGCCGGGCTGCTGGCGAGCGCGCGCGAGGAGATCGAGACGGCGGGGGAGGCGAAGGTGACCCTCGCCGGCCGGACGTTCCGGGTCGCCCGCGCCTTCCTCGCCGACATCGCCTTCCAGCCGCAGCAGGAACGCATCGCCACCCTCGGGCGGGCGCTGCTCGTCATGCACGCCCCGACCGACGCCGTCGTCGGCATCGACAACGCCAGGAGCATCTTCGACGCGGCACGCCATCCGAAGTCGTTCGTCGCCTTGGACGGCGCCGACCACCTGCTCACCGACGACGGACAGTCGGTGTACGCCGCCGGGATGATCGCGGCCTGGGCGAGCCGCTACCTCGACACGCCACCCCTCCCTGTCACGGAGGACGGAAGCGTGGAGGTGCGCGAGACCGGCCGTTACACCCAGCGGATCACCGCGGGCCGGCACGGGCTGACCGCGGACGAACCGGTCGACGTCGGCGGCGCCGACAAGGGACCCACCCCGTACGATCTCCTCCTCTCGGCCCTCGGCGCCTGCACCTCGATGACCATCCGCATGTACGCCGAGCGCAAGCAGTGGCCGCTGCGGAACGTGTCCGTCAGGCTGCGTCACAGCAGGGTCCACGCCCGCGACTGCGCCAACTGCGAGACCAAGGTCGGGCTGCTCGACCGCATCACGCGGGAGATCCACCTCGACGGCCCGCTGACAGACGACCAGCGCCGCCGCCTCATGGAGATCGCCGACAAGTGCCCCGTGCACCGCACCCTCACCTCGGAGGTCGTCATCGAGACCACGGAGGTGGCGAGCCGGCCGCACGATCATTCGATCGTCTGATTACCCACCGCTGACACATGGCGCACAGACAGTGAGATAGCGTGCTGTCGTGCTCGCTCGCCCGTCCCGCTCTCCGCGTCGTGTGCGGGGGCGGTTGTGGCTGGGCGTGCTCGCCGTCATCGCCGCGTTCCACCTGCTGCTGTGCGGCTTCGGGCCGCACGCCCACGACTCCGTCCCGTCCGTGCCGCAGGCGCACTCCGCCGCGCAGGGCGCCGCTGATCACGGGACACACGGCCACCAGCACTCGACGTCGTGCGAGAAGCCCTTCACCCAGCCCCCGTCGCAGCTGCTCCAGGGCCTGCCCGGCAGCGGCCGGCGAGCCTCGGCGGCTCCGGAAGGCACCGAGGGCGGCGCGCCGCCTTCGCGAACCGGTTCTCTCTCGGGCGGGCCCCTGCTCGCCGCGCTCTGCGTGTCACGGGTGTAGTCGCGCCCGGCGTGTGCCGATCCGGCCGCGCCTGCCGCTCATCCATGCGCAGTCGACAGTGCGAGGACCACCATCATGAACACCAGCCATCGGCGCCAGCCTGCCCGGGTATGGGCCGCGACCCACCGCACCGGCCTTGCCGGACTTGTCGGCAACACACCCGTGTTGCGAATCCCGGAGCTGTGGGGTGACAGCGAACGCGGCTTCTGGGCCAAACTCGAGGGCCGCAATCCCGGAGGCATCAAGGACCGGCCCGGCCTCTACATGATCCGCCAGGCCCGGTGCCGCGGTGAGCTGCGTCCCGGTGAGCCGATCATCGAGTCCACCAGCGGCACGCTCGGCCTCGGGATCGCCCTGGCCGGGATCGTCTACCGGCATCCGGTCATCCTGGTCAGCGATCCGGGCATGGAGCCGCTGATGCACCGCCTGCTCGGCGCGTACGGCGCCCGCGTGGAGACCGTGACGCGGCCGCACCCCGACGGGGGCTGGCAGGAGGCGCGGCGGGAACGGGTCCGCCGGCTCAGGCAGGAGCATCCGAACGCGTACTGCCCCGACCAGTACCACAACCCCGACAACGTCAGCGCCTACGACCCGCTGGCCCGAGAGCTGGCCAGGCAGCTCGGCCACGTCGACGTCCTGGTCTGCAGCGTGGGCACCGGCGGGCACAGCGCGGGCGTCTACCGGACACTCAGACGGCTCTGCCCAGGAGTGCGCCTGGTGGGGGTGGACACGATCGGGTCCACGATCTTCGGCCAGCCCGCCCGGTCGCGCCTGATGCGCGGGCTGGGCAGCAGCATCTACCCGGGCAACGTCGCCTACGACAGCTTCAGCGAGGTGCACTGGGTGGCCCCGGCCGAGGCGGTGTGGGCCTGCCGCCGCCTCGCCGCGCGACGGTACGCGACCGGCGGCTGGAGCGTGGGCGCGGTCGCGCTCGTCGCCTCCTGGCTGGCCCGGACCGAGCCCGCGGGCACCGGCATCGCGGCGATCTTCCCCGACGGCCCGCAGCGGTACTTCGACACGGTCTTCAGCGACGTCTACTGCGCCGAGCGCGGTCTGCTCGGCCGCGAACCGGCGCCGGAACCCGACGTCATCGGCCATCCGGCAGAGGCCGAGGCGCTGCGCTGGACCCGCTGCGCCAAGGTCGTCGCCCCGGCGGGAGCGGGCCGATGACGGCCACGACCGGGAGAGACCGACCGACGCGGGCCACCGTCGCGGGAGCGGGCCGACCGGCGCGGGCCGGCGTCGCGGGAGCGGGCCGGTGAAGGGCACGCTCGCGCAGGTGCGGTCGTTCAACCGGCCGGTACGGCTGCTCCTGGTCAACCAGCTCACCATCAACGTCGGCTTCTACATGCTGATGCCGTACCTGGCCACGTACCTGACCGGCGACCTCGGCCTGGCTACGTGGCTGGCGGGGCTGGTCCTCGGCGTGCGGAACCTCAGCCAGCAGGGCATGTTCCTGCTCGGTGGCAGCCTGGCCGACAGGATCGGCTACAAGCCGATGATCCTGGCCGGGCTGCTCCTGCGGACGGTGGGGTTCGCCCTGCTCGGGCTGGTCCAGGCGGTGCCCGCGCTGATCGCCGCGTCCGTGCTGACCGGGCTGGCCGGGGCGCTGTTCAACCCGGCGGCCCGCGCCTACCTCGCGCAGGAGGCCGGGGAGCGCAAGATCGAGGCGTTCGCCGTCTTCAACGTCTTCTACCAGAGCGGCATCCTCGTCGGCCCGCTCATCGGCCTGCTGTTGCAGGCCGCGGCCTTCCAGATCACCTGTCTCGTCGCGGCCGGGCTGTTCGCCGTGCTGGCGCTCGCCCAGGCCCGGGCGCTGCCCGCACGCCCCGGCGGACGAGCGGGCGCGCCGGGCGGCATCCTCCGCGACTGGCGGCAGGTGCTGGCAGACCGCCCTTTCCTGCTGTTCTCCGTGGCGATGATCGGCTCCTACGTCCTCAACTTCCAGGTCTACCTCGGCCTGCCGATCGAGGTGCGCCGGGCGAGCGGCGGAGAGCTCGGCGTCGCGCTGCTGTTCGCGCTGTCAGGGGCGATGGCGGCCTTCGGTCAGGTGCGCGTCACCGCGTGGGTGAAGGAGCGCTGGAGCCCCGGGCAGGCCATGGTGCGCGGACTGGCGCTGATGGGAGCTGCTTTCCTGCCTCTGGCCGTCCCGCTCTCGCCGGCGGGTGCGCTGGCCGCCGTGCTGGTCACCACCGCCCTGCTGACCCTGGGCACGATGATCGTCTACCCGTTCGAGATGGCCACGATCGCCCGCTTCAGCGGCGACGAGCTCGTCGGCACCTACTACGGCTTCTACAACACCGTGTCGGGGATCGGCATCGCGGCGGGGAACCTCGCCACCGGCGCCGCCCTCGACGCCGGTCGCTCGCTCGGGCTGCCCGGCCTGCCGTGGTGGATGCTGGCGGGCCTGGGCTGGGCGTGCGCGGCAGCCGTCCTCGCGTTGAACCGCACCCGGCCCGCTCCTACCGGGCGTGGGAGTACTACCGGGTGTGGAAGTCGAGGTGGTGGCCGAGCCAGCGGGTGACCGGCGGGACGGTGGCCAGGCGTAGCGGCAGGTCGCGCAGGATGAGTTCGAGCCGGTTGCGCGGGGCGTGGACGCCGGTGTTGCTGCGGCCCTTGAGCTGGCGTTCGGTCACCTCCGTGCGCAGCCCGGCCTCCCACGCGCGCAGCGCGGCGGGCAGGTCGTCCGGGTGGCGTTCGAGCTCCGTGCCGAGCAGGTCGGCGCCGCCGACGGCCAGCGACGTGCCGTAACCGGCGAAGAGGGTGACGCACCAGGCGGAGTCACCGAGCAGCACCACGCGCCCCTCGCTCCATCGGTCGGCGACGATCTGGCTGACGCTGTCGAAGTAGACGGCCTCCTCCCGCATGGCGGCGATCAGCTCGGGCGCCGCCCAGCGGAGACCGGGGTAGGCCTGTTCCAGGGCCTTCCTGGGGCCCTTGGCGAGCTCGGCGTCGGGGTCGGCGGTGCTGTAGGTGAAGAACGCGGCGGCACGGCCTGCCCCGAGGTCGGCGATGGTGAAGGTGCGCCCTACGGCCGTGACCGTGGTGAAGGCGCGCTGCCGCGCCCCGGCGGGGAGGCGGTCCAGGGTGAAGGCGGCGACCACGTGGTTCAGGTCGACCCGGAAGCGGCTCTCCTGGCCGAAGACGAGCTCGCGCACCGTGGAGTGCAGGCCGTCCGCGCCCACGAGCAGGTCGGCCCGCTCCGTCGTGCCGTCGGCGAGCGTGACGTCCACTCCCCCTTCGTCCTGCGCGACGGCGGTGACCGTGGTGCCTAAGCGGATCTCCACCGTGCCGGCCACGGCCTCGTACAGCGCGGCCTCGATGTCGCCGCGCAGCACGGTGAGGCCGCGGTCGCCGAGCAGCCGCCGCACGGTGTCGGCCGGGACGGTGAAGCGGGGGCGTCCGTCGGCTGTGACGTAGGCGAGGTCGAAGGCGGCGAGGCCGTGCTTGCTGATCGCGGGCAGGACGCCCATGCGCTCCGCGGCGGCGTGCCCGAGCCCGGAGAAGACGACCGCGTAGCCGCCCTCCCTGCGCGCCGGGGCGCGTTCGACGACGATCGGCGTCCAGCCGATCCGCTGGAGGCGTAGCGCCGCGGCCAAACCCGCGATGCCCGCGCCGACGATGATCACTCGTTTGGCGGTCATGCTCGTGAGTCCTTTCTGCGGAAGGCCATGAAGGCGGAGACGCCTTCAGAATGAGCACTCGCTCATACAGTATGAGCGTGTGTTCATTCTGGCAAGGCGGGTAAGGTGGGTGACCATGTCTCCGCGTGGCGTCGCGATCCCCGAAGTACGGCAGCAGCTCTTCGACGCGGCCGAGCGCGTGCTGCTGCGCGAGGGGCCGTCCGGGCTGAGCGGGCGGGCGATCACCCGCGAGGCCGGGGTCGCGACCGGGCTGCTCTACAACCACTTCCCCGACCTCGACGAGTTCCTGGCCGAACTGCTGCTCGACCGGGCCCGCAAGGTGACGGCGAGCCTGTCCGGTCTGCCTGGCCGGGCGGGCACGTCCACGGTGGTCGACAACCTGATGTCCGCCGTCGAGACGCTGTTCTCCGGCAACGTGCTCGCACTGGCCGGGCTCGCCCTGGCCAGGCCGGCGATCGTGGCGGGCCTCGGGCGGGCAGTGGGCGACGGCACGCTGACGATGGACGCGGGCGAGCGCCTGTTCGCCGCCTATCTGGAGGCCGAGCGCACCCAGGGCCGGATCTCCGAGGGCGCCGACACCGCGTCCCTCGCCCTGGCGCTCGTCGGCGCGGCCCACCAGCTCCTGCTGACACGCGGCCCACACGCTCCGGACCTGCGCGAACGCATGCACCAGGTAACGGTCACCCTGATCGCCGGCGTCAGCCGCCCCTGACGGCCCCTCGCGCCCCGCGATGACCGCCTGCGGCTCGCCGAACCTCGCGGGGCGGACCCGCGAGGAGAGCTGCTCGCAGCGGACAGCCCCGCGCTGGTGACGGTGTGGGCGCTTCCACCGCCTCGGGCTTACCAGGCCGAGCCGGTCGGCGCCCCGGGCACCGGCCGGCTCGGCCAACTCATGCGTGGCGTGTCAGAGGCGCTTGAGCAGGTCCTGCATCTGCTGGACCTCGGCTTGCTGGCCCGTCTCGATGGCCTTGGCCAGGTCCTTGGCCTCGGCGTCGGAGCCCTGCGCCTGCTCGGTCCTGGCCATGTCGATCGCGCCGTTGTGGTGCGCGATCATCAGCTGGGCGAACTGCTTGTCGAACGCGGCGCCCTTGGCCGCCTCGAGCTTCTTCATGTCCTCCTCGGACATGATCCCGGGCATGCCGTGGCCCATCCCGCCGGACGGCTCCTCCTTGCCCCAGGACTTCAGCCAGCCTCGCATGGTCTGGATCTCAGGGTCCTGTGCCGCCTTGATCTTCGCGGCGAGGTCCTTGATCTCCTTGTCGGACGCCCGCGTCGCGGCCAGGTCGGCCATCTCGACCGCCTGCTGGTGATGCGGGATCATCATCTGCGCGAACATCACGTCCGCGTCGTTGAACGTGGCACTGCTCGGCGCGCTGCTCGGCTGGGAGCTGGCCGGGGCGCTACTCGACATGGTGGTGGACATGTCGCGCCCGCTCGTGGAGTCGGCGCTGCCTCCGCAGGCCGTCAGGAGTGCCAGCGCGCTCGTGGTGAGGCCGGCGAGCGCGAGCTTGCGGAGTCGGGTCGTACCCATCGTGGTTGGTCTCTCTTTCGATGCCGCGTTTCAGGTCACCGTCCGCGGACGCGTGGTCCGCGAGGCGGCGGCCTATATGCGCAGCAGCGACAGGCGGGCCAGCCGTACGGAGGTCGGTGGCGGCCTGGCGACCCTGGCCAGGCCCGCGATCGCGGCGGACACCCCCGCCGGCGCCCTCCGCACCAGCGCCGCGCTCGCGATCAGCGCGAGGATCAGCAGCGGCACCAGCACGGCGAGGCAGACCGAGGTCGGGTCGAACCCGGGCATCTCATCGTTGAACGCTTGCGCGATCACTGACGCCCCGACAGCGGCGGGCTGCCACGGGTTCACGACGTGAGCCTCCGCGCGAGGCTGCTGCGCAGGCACGAGGGCCGCGTTTGAGGGACGCTCGTGCATCGCCGCGGCGGCCGAGTGGGCCGAGGAGACGTGCCCGAGGGTGTGCATGCCGCACACGCCGAGTACGAGCATGACGAGTAGGACGAAGTGCCCGGCACTCAGCTCACGAGTGCGATCGGACCTGCCCATTCTCCTCAGAACCCCCGACGACGTGTGTCCGTACCCGAAGAATCCTATGAGGAGGCATCGTAGGTCGTTGAGTCGGCCGCTCGCAGCCCTGCCAGCAGGTTGAAGGCGCCGGTCAGCAGGTTGAGCGTGACGAGACCGACGAGCTCGGCGATGACCCGGTCGCTCCAGCCGTGCGCCCGGAGGCCCGCGACGTCCTCGTCGGTGATCGAGGACGGCTCGGCGAGCACGCGCACGGCCACGGCGATGAGCGCCGCTTCCCGCGCGTCGGCGGAGGTTCCCTGCCGGGCGAGGGCGATGTCGCTCTCGCTGAGCCCTGCCGCGCGCCCCGCTTCGGTGTGCGCCTGAAGGCAGCGACCGCAACCGATCCACTCCTGCAGGGCGAGCGAGATCTTCTCGCTGAGCGCGCGGGGCAGTTTGATCCGTTTCATGGCCCGCGAGAGGTCGAGGTAGCCCTGGAGCAGCGCGGGCGAGTGGGCCATGGTGGAGACCATCTCGCCCACGCCGCCGCTCCTGCCGATGATGTCGTTCAGCAGTTCGCGGAACTTCTCGGGCGCGTCAGCGGGGTCGAGTGCGGTCAGGCGCGGCATGTGTCCTCCCTTGCTTTCCCGCATACCCTACCCCCCTACAGCATGAGGTGGAGCAGCGACGCCGAGGCCGCCGGTTCAGGCCAGGTGGGCGTGGAGGAAGTCGTTGGTGAACTTGCCGGCCGGGTCGTAGCGGCGGGTGAGGGCCGCGAAGCCGGCCAGCCGCTCGTACGCGGGCGTCCTGGTGAAGAGCTTCCCCCAGTGCGGCCGGGCCCCGTACGGCGCCAGCCGCTCCTCGACCAGCCGGATCACGGGCAGCACGGCGCCGGTGTCCTTCAGCCAGGTGAAGTGGAAGGCGGCGGAGTCCTGGCCGTAGCTCGGGCTCAGCCAGAGCCGGTCGGCGTCGACGGTGCGGAGCTCGCACACCTGCAGGACGGCCGCGATCCGGTCGCCGACCTCGACCAGCGCGCCGATCGCCTCCGTCGCCGACGCCCGGGGCACCATGAACTCCGACTGCAGCTCCTCCCCGTTGCTGGGGACGAACCCCGGCCGGAAGTGCGGCAGCCGCTCGTACCACGGCCCGGGCACGCCTCCCTGCTCGGTGCAGCTCGACGCGGACATGCCCGGCACGGGGTGACGCGGCCCTGACGCCGGTTCCGCCCCGAACCAAGTCCCCTCCGCGACAGGTTCCGTGGCCTTGACCCACACCTGGTCGATCGTGTCCGCGCGCCAGCCGGTGAACAGGCTCACGCTGTAGGCGGCGGACATGACGTCCTCGAACCGCCCGTCCAGCGCGAGGTGCTCGTACACGTGCTGCCGCACCTCGAAGGCGGGCACCAGGTCGAGGATCAGGCTGACGACGGCGCCCAGCGCCCCCAGCGACACCACCGCTCCGTCGAACCCGTCGTCGCCCCTGCGCAGGGTGACGAGGTCGCCGTCGGCGGTGACCAGTTCGATGGCCGACACGGCGGTGGCCAGGCTGGTGGTGCCGGAGCCGTGCGTCCCGGTGGCGACGGCTCCGGCGATCGAGATGTGCGGCAGCGAGGCCAGGTTGTGCAGGGCGAACCCGGCGGCGTGCAACCGCGGCCCGATCTCGGCGTAGCGCGTGGCCGCCGAGACCCGGACCGTCCGCGCGGCGCCGTCGATCTCCATCTCGGACGGCAGCGCGTCCAGCGAGAGCATCGTCGCGGCGTCGGCGAGCCGGTTGAAGGAGTGCCCGCTGCCGAGCACCCGCATCTTGTCGCTCCTGGTCACGACGGCGCGCAGCTCGTCCAGGGTGGTCGGTCGCAGCACCTCGCCGGCCAGGAACTCGACGTTCCCGGCCCAGTTCGTCGCCATCACCGCGCCCTCTGGATCACCACGACGAGGGGCGCGAGCTCGATCTCTCCGGCGACCGCCCTGCCGGTGAGCAGGTCCGTGCCCTCGCCGGCGACGGGCACCGTCGCGCTCAGCTCGGCGCTGTGGTTGAGCGGGAACGTGTAGTCGTGCCGGCCGTCGCCGCGGACCGACCGCATGAAGTTGGTCATGACCGGAATATCACCGCGAAACGAGCGGACCATGTCGCGTTGCAACACGTCGGTCGTCGCCGCATGATGGCGGCGCCAACCCACCCCAGCGGCTCGACCGGCACCCGGATCGAACTCGCCACCTCTCTCATCGTTAGGGGAAGCACGACGTGATGCGCGAACTGAACGAGGTCCCGGCCTTCCCAGGAGGCACTTCCGTCACCCGGCTGTCCGTCTACGCGGGCGCGTGCTCCGACGGGCTGCAGGGCGGCACGCCGCACATGCACACCGCCTCCACCGAGGCGTACGTCGTCATCGGCGGCCGGGGGGCGCTGCAGACCCTCGACATGAACGGCCTGCGCGAGACGGAGCTGGCCGCCGGATCGACGGTCTGGTTCACCCCCGGCACCATCCATCGCGCGATCAACCGCGGCGGGCTGGAGGTGGTCGTGGTGATGCAGAACGCCGGGCTGCCCGAGGCCGGCGACGCGGTCATGACGTTCCCTCCGGAGATCGTCGGCGACGCCGCGCGCTACCGCGAGGCCGCACTCCTGCCGGCCGGCGCGTCCGACGACGTGCTGGACGCGGCGGCCCGCCGGCGGCGTGACCTGGCCGTCGAGGGGTTCCTGGGGCTCGCCAGGAGTGCGGGCGAGGGCGATCTCGGCCCGCTCCAGCGCTTCTACGACAGCGCGGTCTCGCTGGTGCGTCCCGCCGTCGCGGGCTGGCGCCAGACGTGGGAGAAGACGGTCGCCCAGGAGACCCGCCACACCGCGGCCGTGCTCGACGCGCTGGAGCGCGGCGACGGGCAGCACCTCCGGCGTGGCGCGCTCCTGGAGTCGCCGCATAGCGCCGAGGCCCGCTGGGGCATGTGCGGCCGCCTGCGGACGCACGACGTCGCCCATCCCGTGGTGCACTCTTCGCTCGACCTGGGGGAATCGTCACCAGATGGAGGCATTCGCCCAACATAATCACGCTTATGGCAATTGACTGGAAATTGACGATTTTTGTGTCGATCCCTCCTTGCCGCTCACTCAGGCCGCAGTACATGCTGAAGCGAGACTTGTGCTGCGATCGGAGTGACAGCAGTGAACTTTGGTCTGCGCACGAAAACGGCGAGCCATGATGTCACGATCGCTGTCCGCGGCGAGGTCGACATCGCCAGCGAGCCGGAGCTGTGCGCCTGTTTGACGTCGGCCCTCGCCAGGCCGGGCACGTCGCTCGTCCTCGACCTCGGCGAGGTCACCTTCATGGACGCCCGCGGCCTGTCTGCGCTGGTCAGCGCCCGCTGCCTGGCCGAGCGGTCGTGCGGAACGGTGTGCCTGGCCAATGTCCCGCCCACCGTCACCCGGTTGCTGAAGATGACCGACCTCGACTCGGCCTTCACCATGATTGTGCAGCGATGATTTCTCGGAATTAAGTGACCCGATGTCCGCTTCGCCATTCGCCGAGGCGTCGGCTCACTCCCACGGTGAACTGCTCACTCTGGGAGTAGAAGAGGAGTTTCTCCTGCTGGACGCGGTCACCGGCGAAGTTGCCCCTGTAGCCCCCCAAGTACTGACCCTCCTCAGTGGTGAACCCGGCATCAAACACGAGTTCATGCGCTACCAGCTGGAAACCACCAGCGGCATCTGCACCACTCTGGACGAGGTCTACCGCGACATCACCCGGCTGCGCGAGATCGCCGCGGACGCCACGGCGCAGCTCGGCTACCTCCTGGTGGCGTCCGGGGTCGTCCCGCTGAGCGTGCCCGGCCTGTCGGCGCTCACCGACGACCCGCGCTACGACGAGCTGGCCCGGCGCTACCCGCTCCAGGCGGCGGGGTGCGGCACGTGCGCGTGCCACGTGCACATCGGCATCCCCTCGCGTGAACTCGGCGTGCAGGTGCTGGCCCGGCTCCGGCCCTGGCTGGCCACCCTGCTGGCACTCACCGCCAACTCCCCCATCGCGGACGGCCGCGACACCTCGTGGTCGAGCTGGCGCTACCGGCGCTGGCGCCAATGGCCGTCGGCGGTGCCGCCACGCGCCTGGCGCGACGTCCGCGCCTACGACGCCGCCGTGCACAACTTCATCCGCGGCGGCCGGGCCCTGGACGAACGCGGCATCTACTTCCACGCCCGCCTGTCTCCCCGCTACCCCACGGTGGAGGTGCGGATCATGGACGCCTGCCTCACCTCCGAGGACACGCTGCTGGCCGTCGCCCTCGTCCGAGGGCTCGTCGCCGCCGCGCTGGACGAGGCGCGCAAGGGCCTGCCCGTCGAACACTGCGGCAGGATCGCGGCCGGGCTCGCGTCCGCCGCCCACCACGGCCTCGACGGCGAGGTCAAAGACCCGCACACCGGATGCGCCCTGCGCCAGCGCGACCTGACGAACGCCCTGCTGAACCGCATCACCGACGCCGAGCCGGTGGCCCAGCTGCTGGACCGGCTGCACGCGCACGGCACCGGCGCCGCGCGGCAGCGCGCCATGTGGTCCAAGGCGGCGGAGCTGCGGGAGTTCACCCGGCTGCTGGCCGAGGCCACCCGAGCACGCTGACGAGCGGCTCCCCCTTTTCGGGTTCGAGGATCACGGGCTGGCGCAGATCATCTCCACGAAGTGGCCTACCGTCTCCTCGGGCAGATGCTTGGCCAGGTCGGCCTCGCTGATCAGGCCGACGAGCCGGTGGTTCTCTATGACCGGCAGGCGGCGGATCTTGTGCTCCTCCATCGCGACGAGCACCTGCTGGATGTCCGCGCTCCCGTCGACGGTGACCGGCTTGCCCTGGGCCAGGTCGGCCGCGGTCATCAACGCGGGATCGCCTCCGGCGGCGACGCACTTGAGCACGATGTCCCGGTCGGTGATGATGCCGTGCAGCCGGTCGTCGTCGCCGCAGATCGGCAGCGCGCCCACGTCCAGCTCGCGCATGCGCTGAGCGGCGAACATGAGGCTCTGGTGCTCACCGATGCACTCGACTCCCGCGTGCATGATTTCCCGTGCGGTGGTCACGATGATCTCCCCCTTCGAGCGAACTCGTCCCTTTCCACGCTGCCCCCGGGCAGGACGGCGAGCTAGGGCCGAAGGTCCTCACCCTCACCACCCGCCAGAGCCCCCACCTCCTGTCAGCGACGCCCCCGCCGGCCCTGGACGATGCTGATAACGGCTTGACGTTCATCAAGGGCTGTGGAGACTGATGCCATGATCAAGACCCTGTGCCCCGAGAACTACAACGAGGCGATCTACGTGGGGCACTTCTTCCGTACGGGCACCCCCGTGGTCATGGACCTCACCAAGCTGCCCGACAGTGAGGCCAAGCAGTTCGTGGACTTCGCGGCAGGCCTGGTGTTCGGCAGGCGCGGGAACATGGACCGCCTGTCGCCGAAGGTGTTCTTGCTGATGCCGTCCGGGATGTCCGCCCCGTCACCGGACGCCGACGAGGTGCGGTAGGCGACGGCGCTCAGCCGCGACCTGTCACGGAGATCCCCAGCAGGCCCTCAGTCGTCCCCACTTGGGCGTCCAGCGAGTTGAGTGCCGAGACGATCCGCGCGGCGCACGCCGTTTGTGTCAAATGTTCGATTAGCGCCGTTCTCCTGCGGGAATGGGGAGGGGACACGGGCTGTCGAACAGCACGTTAGGGGGGAGCAGGGCCGTGGACGGTTCCGGCGGCGACCCGCCGGATCGGCCGCCCGTCTCCGGGCACAGGTCCGCGCGGGAGGCCCCTCGGCCTTGCGGAACGCGTGTTCGGTCACGGAGTCGCCCAACCGGGTGAGCAGTTCCGGCGCGGTTCCGCGCCGAACGGTACGGTTCCGCCTCTGCCGGACTGGGCCATCCTGCGCCCCCGGCTGCTCGGACGTCTCCGCAAGGGCTCCCGTGGCCCCCTCACCGTGGTGACCGGCCCCCCGGGCTCGGGAAAGACCGTGACGGTCAACTCGTGGGCGGTCACCGAGACGCGCCCGTGCGTCCCCATCGTCTGGATGTCCGGCGACCGGACGCCGAGCACGCTGGACGGGCTGTGCGCCGGTCTGGCGGCGTGCCTGCC
This sequence comes from Nonomuraea sp. NPDC005983, assembly GCF_040614375.1. NCBI lineage: Bacteria > Bacillati > Actinomycetota > Actinomycetes > Streptosporangiales > Streptosporangiaceae > Nonomuraea > Nonomuraea sp. NPDC005983. The sequence continues at coordinate 20,015 of NZ_JBEXUP010000005.1, read as the reverse complement.
GCGTGCCGGCGTCGAGACCGGCACGGAGCAAGCGCGACCGGCGGACCTCACCTCGCTCCTGTCCGCGCTGGACACCCCCGTGGTCCTGGTGCTGGACGACTTCCGCCCCGAACCGGGCGCCGCGCTCGGCGACTTCGTCACCTACCTGCTGAAGCACGCCGGGCCCGGGCTCCGCATCGTCATCACGGGCCGCAGCGACCCCCCGATACCGCTGCGCCGTTACGCGCTGGCCGGTCAGCTCACCGAGATCCGGGCCGGTGACCTGGCGTTCAGCGAGCACGAGATCGCCGCGGTGCTGGCCCAGCACGGCGTCCGGCTCGGCCCGGCGTCGCTGCGGGCCCTCAGCGAGCGGACCGAAGGGTGGGCGGCCGGGGTGCGCCTCGCCGCGATGTCGATGGAGTCCCATCCCGACCCCGACGCGTTCGTCGAGGAGTTCGCCGGCGACGACCACGCGGTCGTCAGCTACCTCGTGGAGGAGGTGCTCGACGCCCAGCCGGCCGAGCTACGGCGCCTTCTGCTGTCGACCGGCGTCGTCGACCGCGTCAACGCCGAGCTGGCCGCGGAGCTGGCCGGTGACGAGGCCGGCCGTCACTTCACCGCGCTGGTCAGGCAGAACGCCTTCGTCGTGCCGCTGGGGCACGGCTGGTACCGCTACCACACGATGATCCGCGAGGCGTTCCGGCTCGTCCTCCGTCACGAGTCGCCCGCGGAGGCGTCCGAGCTGAACCGGCGGGCCGCGGCCTGGTTCGCCCGCGCGGGTCACCTGACCGAGGCGGTGCGGCAGGCCGCGGGTGGCGGGGACTGGCGGTACGCGTCCCGGCTGGTCGTCGACCGGCTCGCGATCGGACGGGTGCTCGGCCTGCGTCCGGCGGACCCGCTGGCAGACCTGCTCCGCGACCTGCCGTCCGACGTGGTGTTCGGCGCGCGCGAGCCGGACCCGGCCATCGTCGCCGCCGCCGCGAGCCTCGCCAGAGGCGACGACCGGGCAGCCGCGACCGCGCTCCAGCACGCCGAACGGGTCCTTGAGCACACCCCCGGCGAGCAGACGCACGCGCGACTGTGCGCCGCGCTCGTCCGCCTGGCCCGGTGCCGCTCCGCGGACTGCGCAGGGAACGGCGACCGGGCGGTGCCCGCGCTCCTGCTCGGCTTCCCGGAGCGGCTGCTGCACGACCATCCGGAGCTGCACGCGCTGCTGCTCTCCTCGCGTGCCGCTGCCCTCCTGCGCGATGGACGGCTGCGGGAGGCCGCGCGGCTCTTCGACGCGGCCCTCGCCGCGGCCACGGAGGCGGGCGGCGACTTCCAGCGCAGGTCCTGCCTGGGGCATCTGGCGCTCGTGGAGGCGCTGCTCGGCGGGTTCGCGCCGGCCGCCGAGCTCACTGGCCGGGCCGCGCAGCTCCCCGAGGTGTCGACGTCCCCCGCCGGGAGACGGGTCGCGGCGGCGCATCTGGCGGGCGCCTGGGTGCGGCTCGAACGCTACGAGCTCAAGGCGGCCCGCGACGAGCTGGACAGGGCCGCGCAGGCACTGCGGGAGTGCCCTGACACCTTGATGTCCATGGTGTACCAGCTGGTCGGCGCACGCGTGGAGATCGCGCGGGGCCGTCCGGATCGGGCCCTGGAACTGCTCGACACGACCGGTGCCGCCGTGCCGCGGTTGCCGTGGCTCGAACGCAGGTTGAGGCTGGTGGCCGCGGAAGCCCACCTGGCGCGGGGCGCCGCGGACGCCGCACGGATCGCCGCCCAACGGGCCGGAGGAACCGGAACACCCGGCTCGGCGGTGGCGCTGGCACGCGCCGAGCTGTGCCGCGGCCGGCCCGCCACCGCCGCGGGCATGGTCCGCCACGCCCTGGCCGAGTCGGTGGACGCGCCGGTCGATGTGCGCGTAGAAGCCTGGCTGTTCAACGCCTTCCTCTGCTACTCCGGTGCCGAGAAGAGCGCGTCGAACGGTCGCCGGTCCCTCGGACGGGCGCTGCGCCTCGCCGAGCGCGAGCAGATCCGGCTGCCGTTCGCGCTGTCCGGGGAGTGGCTGCGCGCGGTGCTGCGGCACGACCCGGAGCTGGCGCGCCCGTTCCACAGGCTCCTCGACCCGCTGCACCTCGGCGACGGACCGGCGGGCACCGACGGGACGGAGATCGTCGCCGCCGTCGAGAGGCTCAGCGCGCGCGAGCTGGACGTGCTGCGACTGCTCGCCCGGATGATGAGCACCGAGGAGATCGCCGACGACCTGTGCCTGTCGGTCAACACGATCAAGACGCACCTGAGGAGCATCTACCAGAAACTGGGAGTGACCCGCAGGACCGAGGCCGTGCGGCGGGCCCGGCACCTGTCGCTCCTCGGAGACTGAGGCCCCTCCCGGTCAACGCGGCAGGTCGCGCGGGAACCGGCGCACCTCGACGAGCTCCAGGCCGAGGGCCTGAATCCGCTCCAGGACGCTGTACAGGGCCGCTTGGTCGAGATCCGCGCCCCAGACGACCGTCTCGACCGGGTTCACGGTGACGGCGAGCCCCCCGAAAGCGTCCCGGAACGACGCGCTGACGCGGCCCCGGATTCTGATCTCGTAGCCGTGGCACTGCGGGGGGTGGGTCGTCGACCTGCGCCCTGGCGCTGAGGTCATCTGTCCTCCCTGGATCGAGTCACCGGCTCCCTCACCGGCGACAGTACGGGGATCCGGGCGGGGAAAACTCGCCCGCCGCGGGTGATCCCCCGCTGCTCGCGCGGCCGGACGATGAAGCTCCAGAACCGCGGGGTCGCGGCCGTGCCGACCGGCACGACGCGACACACGACGACAGGAGCGACCATGGACTATCCGCTGCTGAACGTCCTCCTGACCATGATGTGGTTCTTCCTCTGGGTGGTCTGGTTCATGCTGCTCTTCCGCGTCATCGCCGACATCTTCCACGACGACTCGATGGGCGGCTGGGCCAAGGCCGGCTGGACGATCTTCGCCATCATCCTGCCGTTCCTCGGCGTCCTCATCTACCTGATCGTGCGAGGCAAGCAGATGGGCGAGCGGGAGATCGCCTGGGCCCGCGGGAGCGAAGCCCGCTACTACGCGGCCGCCGGTGAGGTCACCCGGCCCACCGATCAGGCCGACCAGCTCACCCGACTCGCCGAGCTCAAGAACCACGGCGACCTCACCCAGGAGGAGTACGAGCGCGCCAAGGCCAAGGTCCTCGTCTAGCCGGACGGAGCACCCCTCGGCACCGGCACGTCGCCAGGGCTGCTCGCAGGCGCGTGTGCCGTCTCGTGAGGCCGGTGGCGGACTCTGGCACGATGGCGGGGTGCACGTTGGCCGTCCTGCCGTACGCGCGCTGCGCGCCGCAGCGTTCACGGCCATCTGCGTCCTGGCCTCGGCGACGCTGCACGTGCTGGTCGGCGGTGCCGCGATAGGGACCGGCACGCTGGCCGCGGCGGTGGCGGCGACCTGGGCCGGCGCGTACTGCCTGGGCGGTCGCCAGCGCGGCTGGCCGGAGCTGCTGGCCCTGTGCGGGCTGTCACAGTACGGCCTGCACCAGCTGTTCGGTGCCCAGGAGTACCCCGCTGCCGCCCTGATGATCCCCGTGTCGAGCGAGCCGGTCGGTCACCAGCACGGCATCGGGCCGGGCATGGTGCTGATCCACCTGGTGGTGGCGCTCTGTTCGAGCTGGTGGCTGGTGCGCGGCGAAGTGGCGCTGGCGGCGCTGCTGCACCTGAGCGCCGCGCGGGTGGCCGGCGTCCGGGCCCTGCTGTCGGCCATGCCGGCCGTGCCGGCCGCCCTGTCCGCCGGCGAGCGTCCCCGCCTGCCGCTGGTCCGGACGGGGACCGCGCGCCGCGTCCCCGCCCTGCTGGCTCCGGTCATCTCGCGCCGAGGGCCGCCCCCACGCCTCGCCCGCGGCTGAGACAGTGCGCGGGCCCCGCAAGGCCTCTTACTCCTGCGCCTGCTCCCACCATGTGAACGCGCCCCCGGACGCGCCGACGATCGCCACACCAACCGGCAGCCCGCGGCGGCGCTGGCCGCGCTGACCACAGCCGCCCGCCTCAGCGCCGGGCGCGAACAACGTCAAGAGCGGCCCTGCGCTGACGACGCACAGCGCGGCCGACGGCGTGGCGGACAGGCATCTCCTCATCACCCGGCATACCGCCGGGCCCGACAATCTTCGGAGTCCCCCTTGACTCGCTTGCCCACCTTCATCCGCCGAGCCGCCGCGTCGGCCGTCGGCGCCGCCCTCGTGGTGCTGATGACCGCCCCCGCCGCGCTGGCACACGACCGTCTCAAGGACAGCTCGCCCGCCAACAACGCCAAACTGGCGCATCTGGAGACGATTGAGCTCGAGTTCACGTCCCGCATGACCCTGCCCACCGTCGTCCTCGACGGTCCGAACGGTAAGCAGGTCCCGCTCGACAAGCCGCGCAGCGAGGGCAGCAAGGTGTTCGCCAGGCCGTCCGAGGCGCTGGAGCCGGGCCGCTACCGGATCGCCTGGCGGGTGGTCTCGTCCGACGGCCATCCCATCGACGGCGAGATCTCCTTCACCATCACCGCCCCGGCCCCCTCACCGTCCCCCAGCCCCAGCACGACGGCCACGGCACCGGCCACCGCCTCCAGCACCGCTGACGCGGAACCCGCGTCGCAACCCGCGGAGTCGCCCTCATCGGCCGCGGCCACCCAGAGCGCCGACAGTTCCGGCGTGCCCGGATGGCTGTGGATCGCCCTGGCGGTGCTTGTCGCCGCCGGAGCAGCCGTGCTGCTGGCAGCCCGCCGCAAGCGCGACTCCAGCTGAAAGACCGCGCCGCAGCGGCCGGCCGGTCCGCAGCGCACAACCCGGCCGGACGGGCTGCCGAGGCGCCAGTCCGGCCGGGCCGGAGCGGATCATCGCCTGAATCCCGCCTCGACGAGCCGCTCCCGGCGCTCCTTCGACCGGGGTCTCCGCATGGCTCGCCAGCACGGGGGGCATCGCTGCTCTACAAACCACCGCGTCGCTCAGGCCGCCCGAGGATGAAATGGATTCCTGGTGGAGGGCGGCTGACGTGGTCTTGGACCCGCCTCGCTGGTGGAAACTGAGCTTGTACGAGACCGGCGCGACAAGCCTGCGGGAGATCGCGGTCGAGATCGGGCCGAACCGGCGAACCGTCACCAAGTACCTGATAGGCCGCCGGTGCCGAGTTAGGCTTTCAGACGGGGGACACGGACCGGCTGGTTCGACAGGACTTCGTGTTGAAGGCGCTGCAGCTGGGTCGAGGGTTCCAGGCCGAGTTCCGTGTGGAGGGTGGATCGGATTTCCTGGTAGGCCAGCAAGGCGTCACTTCGGCGACCGGCGTGATTCAATGCGGAAATCAGCTGCTCGTGCAGCCATTCATTGAATGGGTACTCCGCTATCAGTTCGCGCAGCTCGCCGATGAGTTCCACGTGCCGGCCCAATTGACCGTCCGCCTGAATGTGGAGTTCGATGGCGCGCAGGCGTTGTTCCATCAGGCTTTGCGCGTGCGTCGCCAGAATGGCGCCTTGTGGGACATTCGCCAGTGGTAAGTCGGTCCACAAATTCAGCGCTTGGTTCAATATTGGCGCCGCCTCTGCGGGGCGGCCTTGCCCCAGGTGGGTGCGGCCCTGGGTGACGAGGGCGTCGAACTTATCGGCGTCCAGGGCGCCGGGCGGGAGGCGCAGCATGTAGCCGGGCCACTTGGTGACGAGGACCTCCTCGTCGGCGCCGGAGCGGTCGCGGTCGATCAGCTTGCGTACCTGGTAGATGTAGGTCTGGGTGGTGGTGACCGCCGTTCTGGCGGGGTTGTCGCCCCACAGCTCCTCTACCAGGGTCTCGATCGGGACGACGCGGTTGGCGCGCAGCAGGAGCAGCGCCAGCACGCGCAGGACTTTGGGCGGCGTGGGTGTGCATACGCGGCCGTTATCAAGGACTTCCAGTGCCCCCAGCACTTTGAACTCCAGCATTTTTTACCTACCCCGTTGAATTTTACCTACCCCGTTGAGTGCGGATCGAAGCGCATGGTGATGGACGAGGGCAAGCCCCCGCCCATCTTCGATTTGGTATGGGAGTTTGACTCAGAATAAACAGACTCGGCAAGAAATGGCAACGGGTCCCAGAATCACGCGACGAGGACCAGTGCGGCGTTGAAGCCGCCGAATCCGCGAGCCACCACCAGGGCTGTGCGCACGGGCCGTTCGCGTGGTTGGCCGAGGACGAGGTCGAGACCGAGAGAGCGCACGGGGTCCGTCGTCCCCACTGTCTGCGGAATCACACCGTCCCGCATGCTCAGCAACGCGGTGGCGACGTCCAAGGCGGCGCCTCCCGCATAAAGGCGGCCGGTCATGGTTTTGGGCGCTGTTACCGGCACTTTGTGGTGACCGAAAATGGACACCAAAGCCTCCGCCTCCAGGCGGTCGGCTGACGGCAGGCCCATGGCGTCGGCGAAGACGACGTCGATCTCGTCAGGTCGCACCCCCGCGTCCGCGAGGGCGAGGGCGATGGCGCGGGCGAGCGTGGGTGGGCGGTTGCGCTCCACCGGCGGGTCGAAGGTGGCGGCGTACCCCGCAATGTGGCCATAAGTCGGGCGGGATGGGGCCGGGTCCTTCTCAACGACGAACATCGCGCCGCCTTCTCCCGGCACGTAGCCACACGCCTCCGTGTCGAACGGGACGTAGGCGCGGGCCGGGTCGTGACGCGTGCTCAGGCCCCTGCTCGACAGCTGAGCCACCAGGCCGTACGGGCACAGCGACGCGTCGGTGCCACCGACCAGTGCCAGGCGCGCCCCTGAGCGCATCATCCGGCGGGCCTGGCCGACGGCGTCCAGTCCGCCCGCCTGCTCGGTCGCGATGGCCGCGCACGGACCCCGCATGCCGTTGCGGATGGAGATCTGGCCCGTCGAGGCCGCGTAGAACCAGGCGATCGACTGGTAGGCGCCCACGTGGTCCGGGCCCTTGCCCCAGAGGCCCGTCATCTCCTTCTGGCCGAACTCGGTCCCGCCGGACGAGCTGGCGGTGACGACCGTCATCTCGTACTCGGGGAGCGAAGCCGGCGAGACTCCGGCATCCACAAGCGCGTTGTCAGCGGCCACCAGCCCCATGTGCGTCCAGTGGTCGGTCTGGGTGGTGATCCTGCTGGGCAGGTGGTCGCGCGCGGTGAAGCCGCGCACCTCACCGGCCAGCCGCACCGGGTAGGAAGCGGGGTCGAACCTGGTGATCGGGCCGATACCGCTGCGGCCGGAGAGCGTGGCCGCCCAGTACTCCTCCGTAGTGGCGCCGTTCGGCGCGACCACGCCGAGGCCCGTGACGCCGAACCGATCCCTCACGAATCTCCCTTCTCGTGCTTGGCGAGCACCATGGCGGTCTGGAACCCCCCGAACCCGCTGCCGACGCTCAGCACCACGTCGGTCTCGTGGTCGCGCGCGGTCAGCGGCACGTAGTCCAGGTCGCACTCGGGATCGGGGTGGTGCAGATTCGCCGTGGGCGGGACGATCTGGTGCTCGATCGCGAGGGCGGAGGCGGCGACCTCGATGGCGCCGATCGCGCCGAGCGAGTGTCCGACCATCGACTTGATCGAGCTGACCGGCACGTCGTAGGCGTGCGGTCCGAGGCTGCGCTTGAAGGCGGCGGTCTCGTGCCGGTCGTTCTGCTTGGTTCCCGAGCCGTGGGCGTTGATGTAGTCCACGTCGGTCGGGTCGAGTCCGGCCTCGTCCAGGGCGACGGTGATGGCCTCGGCCATCTCCCTGCCGTCGGGCTTGAGGCCGGTCATGTGGAAGGCGTTGCTGCGCGCCGCATATCCCGAAATTTCGGCGTAAATATGTGCGCCGCGCGCCCGTGCCGCCTCCAACTCCTCCAACACGAGTACGGCGGCGCCCTCCCCCAGCACGAACCCGGACCGCGTCCGGTCAAAAGGCCGGGACGCGGCAGACGGATCACTGGTGTCAGCCGTCGTTGCCTTGATGGCATCGAAACAGGCGACGGTGATCGGCGAGACCGGCGCGTCGGTAGCCCCGGCGACCGCCACGTCCACCGTCCCCTCGGCCACCAGCTGTGCCCCGTACCCGACGGCATCCAGCCCAGACGTGCACCCGTTGGACACGAGCTGCACCGGCCCCTCGGCCCCACTCTCCCAGGCGACCTCGACGGCCAGCGTGCTGGGCACCATGTGCCCGTACAGGTGCGGCACGCCGTACTCATGATCGAGCAGCCACCGCTTGCCGGCGTCGCTGAGCACGACGTACTCCTCCTCCAAGCTGACCGTGCACCCAACGGCGCTGCCGAGGCTGACCCCGATCCGGCTGGGGTCGACCCCGTCGATCCCGCTGTCGGCGAGCGCCTCGCGGGCACTGACGACGGCGAATTGCGCGGCACGGTCCATTCTGCGCACCTGGCGGGCGGTGAGCCCGGCTGCGGCGGGGTCGAAGTCGACCTCGGCGGCCAGCGGCGAACGAAAGGCGCCGGCGTCGAACGCCTGGATGAGCCGGGTGGCCGAGCGCCCGGCGGTGAGCATCTCCCACGTGGCCTTGGTACCCACGCCGCCCGGCGTGACCATGCCGATCCCGGTGATGACGACGCGGCGTCTCACAGCCGCGCTCCGCCGACCTGAGGCGAGGACTCGTGCGCGTGCGGCAGCTCCTCGGTGTCGACGTGGCCGAGTTCGGGCCGGGGCGCGAGCGGGCTGAGGTGGAAGACCGCCTCGCCCTCCTCGGTATCGGTGTTGACCAGGCGATGCCGGGCGCCGATCGGCACCATGAGCGCGTCGCCGGGGCCGAGCTCCACGTGTTCGTCCTCGACATGCATGGTCAGCGTGCCGCGTACGACGTAGAGGAACTCCTCCGAGTGCGGATGGTAGTGCTCGGCGACGTACTCGCCGGGCTTGAGCGTGAGCACGCCCATGAAGCCCGAGGTGCTCTGCACGGTTTTCGGGCTGAGCAGGACCCGGATGTCGCCGCCTCTACGCCGGTTGGGGACGACCTCGCTAGCGGTGATCTTCATGTCCGCAACCCTGCCAAAGGGTGTTGGTGCGGGCTTCCAGGCTCCGTCGAGAGGCGCTGAAGGGGACTTACAGTGTCGGTATGATCCGCCGAATCCCGAAGGACGCCATGCTGGTGGCGGGGGTCATCGCGATCACCCTGGGCGGCACCGTCCTCATCTCCAGCGAGTCGCCGCCCGGTCCGCTGCCGCTGTGGCTGGGCTTCGTCCTGCTCGCCGTGACGTCGTTGCCCCTGCTGGTCCGGCAGACCAGGCCGGTGGCGACGGTCGTGGCCGTGGTAACAGGTGCACTGCTCTACCAGGCTCTCGACTTCCCGGGTGGCGCTTCGACGATTCCACCGGCGATCGCGTTGTTCACCGCGTTGACCGTTGGCTACCGCGTCCTGGCGGTCTCCGCGACGCTGGTGTGGGTGGCGGGGACGCTGGCGCTGGGCTGGGTCGGCACGCGACCGCCGGGCGTGCAGGGCACGATCTGGTTCGTGACCAGCCTGGTGGCGATCATCATCTTGGGTGAGATGTCCCGCCACCGCCGCGAGCAGCTGATCGCCGAGCGCGAGCGGGTGACGCAGGCCGAGCGCGCCCGCGAGGAGGAGGCCAAGCGCCGGGTCACCGAGGAGCGGCTGCGCATCGCCCGCGAGCTGCACGACCTGCTGGCCCACAGCATCTCGGTGATCAACTTGCAGGCGGGCGTCTCGGAGCACCTCATCGACCGCGACCCCGAGCAGGCGCGCCGGGCGCTCGGCGACATCCGCCGGGTGAGCAAGGAGGTCCTGGTCGAGCTGCGCGGCGCGCTCGGGGTGCTGCGCGACGCGGGCGAGGGCGAGGAGCCGCTCGCGCCCACCCCAGGCATGGACCGTCTTCCCGAGCTGGTACGGCGGGCGAAGACGGGCGGCATCGAGGTGGTGCTCGACCTGCCGGAGGACAGCCAGGAGCTGCCCAAGAGCGTCGATCTCGCCGTTTACCGTATCGTGCAAGAGGCGTTGACCAATATCATCAAGCACGCCCGAGCCGCCCGCGCCGAGGTGTCGATCCGCAGGGAGGCGGGCGACTTGCTGATCGAGGTGCGCGACGACGGCGTCGGCTGGGAAGAGGGGACGTCGGGGGAGGGGAACGGCCTGGTGGGCATGCGCGAGCGGGCGATGTCGCTGAACGGCTCCTTCGCTGCGGGTCTGGCCCCCGAGGGCGGCTTCCGAGTGGAGGCCAGGCTGCCCGTAAGGGGGCTGGCGGCGTGATCAAGGTGGTGCTGGCCGACGATCAGCCGCTGATCAGGGCGGGCCTGCGCGCGCTGCTCCACTTCGAGCCGGACATCGAGGTGGTGGGCGAGGCCGACAACGGCCGCCACGCCGTGGAGCTGGCCACAACCCTCAAACCGGACATCGTCCTGATGGACGTGCGCATGCCGGACATGGACGGCATCGAGGCCACCCGCCGTATCGCCGAGACCCCCCGCCTGGACGGCGTGCGCGTGGTCATCCTGACCACGTTCGAGCTGGACGAGTACGTCTTCAAGAGCCTGCGCGCCGGCGCCAGCGGCTTCCTCGTCAAGGACACCGAGCCGGCGATGCTGCTGCAGGCGATCCGGGTGGTGGTCGAGGGCGACGCGCTGCTGACCCCCGGCGTGACCAGGCGCCTCATCGACGAGTACGCCGCCAAGTCCACCGACGACCGCCCGACCCCCGAGCTGGACGTGCTGACCGACCGCGAACGCGAGGTGGTGGCGCTGGTCGCGGCGGGCCTGTCCAACAAGGAGATCGCCGAGCGCATGGTCGTCAGCCCGGCGACCGCGAAGACGCACGTCAGCCGGGCCATGGTCAAGCTCGGGGCGCGCGACCGGGCCCAGCTCGTGGTGATCGCTTTCGAGTCCGGCTTGGTCACGCCCCGCAAACGGCGCTGAGCCTCACCACGTCACGGGCAGCTCGGGCAGGCCGCGGATGAGATGCCCGCCCTGCGCACGCAGCTCCTCCACAGGTACGGCCGGCCGTACGGAAGGCAGCCCCCGCAGCAGCCCGGCCACGGCCAGCTCCAGCTCCATCCGGGCCAGGCGCGCCCCCAGGCAGTAGTGCATCCCGTGCCCGAAGGTCAGGTGCGGATTGTCCGCGCGCCCGATGTCGAAGACGTCGGGGTCGTGGAAGACGCTTGGGTCCCGGTTGGCCGCCGAGATGGCCGGGAGCAACGCCTCACCCGCCGTGATGGTGACATTTCCGAGTTTGACGTCTTCGGTGGCCACCCGGAGCAACCCGCCACCCGTGGTCAGCGCGTTGTACCGCAGCAGCTCGTCCACCGCGGACGGCAGCAACCCGGGATCGGCGCGCAACCGCTCCAGCTCGGCCGGATGCCGGAAGAGGACCAGGAACGACAGCGCGATCTCGCTGGCCGTGCTGAGGAACCCGCCGGTCAGCACCGTAGCGCCCAGCATGACCAGCTCCTCCTCGCTGAGCCGGTCACCCGAGTCGCGCATCTCGATGAGCTCGCTGACGAGGTCGTCACGCGGCTTTGAACGCCGTGAAGCGATCAGCCCGGACAGGTACTCCTTCAGCTCCGCCCGCGTGGCCGCCACCTTCTCCGGCGGGTACTGCGTGAGGCTGAGCAGGATGTCCACGAACCCGGCGATCGTGTCCCGGTCGCTCGCGGGCACCCCGAGCAGCTCGCAGATGACCGTGATCGGCAGCCGCCTGGCGAACGTCGAGACCAGGTCGGCGGGCGGCCCCGCCTCCTTCAGCGCGGCCACGAGCAGGTCCACCTCACGCTCGATGACCGGCCGCAACGCCGCGGTCCTGCGGTTGTTGAAGGCCGGTGACACCAGCCGCCGCAGCCGCGTGTGCTCGGGCGGATCCATGCTGAACATCGAGTTCGGATCCGGCGGGATGGGCTGCAGGCGGGGCGCGCCGGGCAGCGTCGTGGCCGCGCGGCTGAAGCGCTGGTCGCCCATCACCGTCTTGTTGTCGTCGTAGGTGGTGACCAGCCAGGCGGTGTCACCGGTCGGGAAGGTCACCTTGCTGACCGGCTCCTCCCGCCTGAGCTGGTCGAACTCGGGCGCCGGCTCGCCGGGCACTCGGGGGACGAAGGGGAATCTGCGCATGCCCCAGCCATACCGGGCCGCCGTCGAGCGCGTGTTGAGCGGCGCTGGAGACGACTCGGGCACCAAGACGCCACAAACCCGGCACAAGATCCGGGTGCCAGCATCGCTGCCGACGGACCGGCCTCCGAGCGACGGGAGTAGATGCCCATGGCGCCTTCGCTGCTTCCCTGGCGGCAGCCGCGCTGGTTCAGCACGCTGTTCATGACCGACCTGTGGGAGCGATTCAGCTTCTTCGGGATGATGGCCATCCTCTTCCTCTACGCCACCAGCCCCGGCGGGCTCGCCATGCCGCCGGGCAGCGCGGGCGCGCTGGTCGGCCTGTACATCTCGCTCACGTTCGTGGCGTCGGTGCCCGGCGGCTGGCTGGGCGACCGGGTCTTCGGGCCGCAGCGCGCGGTCCTGACTGGCGCGGTGCTCATCGCCTGCGGCCACCTGACGCTGGTGATCCCGGTTGAGCCGACGTTCTACCTCGGCATCGCGCTGATCGCCGCGGGCACCGGCCTGCTCAAGCCCAACCTGTCGGCTCTGCTCGGCGCGTTCTACCCACCCGGGCAGGCGGCCGAGCGGGAGGCGGCCTTCTCCGTGTTCTTCGTCAGCATCCAGCTCGGCGCGCTGCTCGCGCCCCTGGTCACCGGCTTCGTCGGGGAGAGCGTGGACTGGCACCTCGGCTTCGGCACCGCAGCGGTCGGCATGGGCGTCGGCATCGCCGTCTTCGCCCGGGGGCGCAAGCACCTGGGGGAGATCGGCCGCACGCCCAGCCATCCCGCGGACCCGGCCACGCTCCGGCGCCTGCGGCTCTGGGGTTCGGTCGTGAGCGCCGTCGTGGCGGCGGGGTTGATCGCCGCCGCCCTCAACGGCGTGCTGCGGGTCGAGCTGCTCGTGGCCGTGGTGGGTCTGCTGGTGCTCGTCGCGCCGCTGCCGTGCTCACGGGTGATCAGCAAGGGGGCGTCGGCGGAGGAGAGGGTACGGCTGCGCGCCTACGCCTGGGTCTTCTTCACCACGATCGTGCTGTTCCTGCTCGTCAGCCAGAGCAACTCGGTGCTCAACCACTTCGCCGCGGTCTCGACCGACCGGCAGGTGGGCTCCTTCCTGATCCCGGCCAGCTGGTTCAACTCGTTGCACCCGTTGTTCGTGCTGCTGGTCGCGCCGGTGCTGGCCCGGGTGTGGAGCGGGCCGGCGGGGCGACTGACCGTACCGGTGAAGCTGGCGGCGGGGCTGGTGATCGCGGCCGTCAGCTTCCTGCTCATGGTCTTCGCCGTGCAGAGCCCGGCGGCCTCGCCGCTGTGGCTGGTAGCGGTCTACCTGACGCTGTCGACCGGCGAGCTGATCATCGGCACGGTCGGGCTCGGGGTGACCGCCCAGGTCGCGCCGCCCGGAGCCACCAGCCAGCTCATGGGCCTGTGGTGGCTGGCCGGCGCGGTGGGCGCCGTCATCGGCGGCCAGCTCGCCCGTCTCGCCATGCCGGGCGCGGGCCCAGGCGCCGGCGGCGAGCAAGGCCCTGCCACGGCCGAGCCCCTGTACTTCCTCGCGCTCACGATCCTGCCCCTTCTGGTCGCGGCCGTGCTCGTGCTGGCCCGCGCCCGCATCGCCGCCCGGCTGCGTCCGGGCCCCAAGAATCCGTCCTTCCAGCTCACCACCGATGGAGGTCCCCAATGACCAGCGAGATGACCGCGCCTGCCGTCAGCGCAGAGCCGCTGTGGCGGCTGGGCACGGCCTACTTCAGCCGCAAGACGGTGCTGACCGCGGCCGAGTTCGGCGTCTTCACCACCCTGTCCGGCGCGCCCGCCTCGGCCGACGAGCTGGCCGAGCGGCTGGAGCTGCACCCGCGCGGCGCCCGCGACTTCTTCGACACGCTCGTCGCGCTCGGCATGCTGACCCGCGAGGGCGAGCTCTACCACAACACGCCGCTGGCCGAGCACTACCTCAACGCCGAGCGCGCCTCCTACGTGGGCGCCTTCCTCAGCACCGCCGACGCCCGCTGGGACAAGCTCGTCGACGCGCTGAAGACCGGCGATCCGCAGAACCGGTGGGGCGCGGGCGCGCAGATGTTCACCGAGCAGTACCGCACCACCGCGGCCTGGCGGAACTTCACCGCCGGCATGGACTACCTCAACGGCATGATCGGCCCGGTGCTCGCCGAGGCGTTCGACTGGTCCACGGTGCGCTCGTTCGTGGACGTCGGCGGCGCGCGCGGCAACCTGGCCGCCGCCATCCTGCGGGCGCACCCGGACATCGAGGCGGGCGTTCTCGATCTACCGGACGTCGCGCCGGTCTTCGAGGAGCACATGGCCGAGCTCGGCCTCACCGGGAAGATCACCTTCCACCCGGGCAACTTCTTCGAGAACCCGATGCCGGACGCGCAGGCGCTGGTGATGAGCCACGTCCTGCACGACTGGGGAGTGGAGGAACGCGAGCAGCTCGTGGCCGCCGCCTACCGGGCGCTGCCCTCCGGCGGCATCCTGCTCATCGTCGACCCGATGATCGACGACGACCGTCAGGGCCCGGCCGGGGCGCTGCTGACCAGCCTCAACATGCTCATGGTCACCCCGCACGGCTCGGAGTACACGCGGGCCGACTGCCGCTCGTGGCTGGAGAGGGCCGGGTTCACCGGCTTGACCGAGACCGACCTCGGCACCCACAACACCCTCATCACCGCCCGCAAGTCATGACCGAGACCGAGGTTCTGATCGTCGGCGGCGGCGTGGTCGGCCTGTCGGCCGCCGCCCTCCTGTCCTGGCACGGCGTCTCCTGCCGGCTGGTCGAGCGCCGCGCCGACCTGTCCATCCATCCCCGGGCCCGCGGCTTCAACCCACGCGCGGTCGAGTTGCTGCGGCAGATCGGCCTGGAGCCCGAGGTGCTGAAGGCCAGCGAAGGCTTCGCCGGGCACACGATGCGCGCCCGCGTAGAGAGCCTGACCGGCAAGGAGCTCTTCCGCGCCGACCTACCCACCGCCACCGACCTCGACCGGCTCAGCCCCTCGCCGTGGGCGCTGTGCAGCCAGGACCGGCTGGAGCCGCTGCTGCGCGCGCACGCCGCCAAGCTGGGCGCGGACCTGGCCTTCGGCGTCGAGCTGACCGCCTTCGAGCAGGACGCCGACGGCGTCACCGCCACCGTGCGCAGCCGCGCCGACGGCTCGACCGAGCGCATCAGGGCCACGTACCTGATCGGCGCCGACGGCGTGCGCAGCCGGGTCAGGCAGCGGCTGGGCATCGCGCTCAAGGGCACGCCCGCGCTGCTGCGCCAGCTCAGCATCGTCTTCAAGGCCGACCTGCGCGAGCACCTCGGCGATCGTCGCTTCGCCATCTGCCAGGTGGTCAACGACACCGTCGAGGGGTTGCTCGTCCACGACGACACGCTCACGCAGGGCACGCTCTACATCCAGTACGACCCGGCCAAGGGGCAGAACTCGGCCGACTACCCGTGGCCGCGCTGCGAGCAACTGGTCAGGGCGGCTATCGGCGTGCCCGATCTGCCGGTGCGGATCCTCGACACCCAGTCGTGGGAGCTGTCCGCGCTGACCGCGACCGGGTACGGCGAGGGCCGCGTGTTCCTCGCCGGGGACGCGGTGCACGTGATGCCGCCGGTCGGCGGCTTCGGGGCCAGCACCGGGATCCAGGACGCGCACAACCTGGCCTGGAAGCTGGCGTACGTGCTGCGCGGGAAGGCCGGGGTGGAACTGCTGGACAGCTACGAGGCCGAGCGGGCGCCGGTGGCGGAGTTCACCGTGGAGCAGTGTCTGAAGCGGGTGACCTCGGGGACCGGGTTCGGTCGCCCGCCGGCGGACGCCGGGCTGGTGGACGATCTGACGCTCACGCTGGGGTTCCGCTACACGGCGGGGGATCCGTCCACGCCGTCGGGGGAGCCGGGGACCAGGGCGCCGCATGTGCCGCTGGCTGACGGCAGATCGACGCTGGACCTGTTCGGGCGGGAGATGTGCCTGCTGGCGGGTGCAGGGTGGCGCGCAGCCGTACCGGATGTGGAGACGCACGTCATGACCGAGCCCGAGTGGGCGGCGCGTTACGGCGTGAGCGATGACGGCGCGGTGCTGGTCAGGCCCGACGGAATCGTGGCCTGGCGTGGAAACGCCCCCGCGGAGCTGCCAGGCGTGCTCGCGCGGGCCCTGTGCCGGGACACGGGGTGAATGGCGTGATCATGCGCTTCTTGGAGGAGATCGCCAGATCCGGCGTCTTCTGGATCTGGACACCGGTGCCGGAGGACGAGAAGTGAGCCGCCAGAGCGTGGCGCTGCCGCTGGTCGCGGTCGCGCTGGCACAGTTCCTGGCGATGGTGGACCTCAACATCACCGCCACCGCCCTGCCCGCCATCGTCGGCGAGTTCGGCCGGCTCGACCTGTTCGCCTGGGTCACCACCGGCGCCGTGCTCGCCTCCACCGTCACCACCCCGCTCTACGGCAAGCTCAGTGACGTCCTCGGCCGCAAGCAGGTGTTCATCCTGGCGCTGGGCCTGCTGACCGCCGGGTCCGTGCTGTGCGCCCTGGCCCAGTCGATGCCCCAGCTCGTGCTCTTCCGCATCGTGCAAGGCGTCGGCGCGGGCGGCCTGATGGTCTCGGCGATGGCCATCTACGCCGAGCTGCTCACCCCCGAGCAGCGCATGCGCTCGCAGATCTGGTTCGCCACCACGCTGAACGCCTCGGCGGCGATCAGTCCCTTCCTGGGCGGCGTCATCACCGACTGGATCGGCTGGCGCTGGACGTTCTGGCTGAGCGTGCCGGTCGCGCTGCTCGCGGTCGCGCTGCTCGCCGGGACCAAGCTGCTGCCGCGGCCCGGCGCGCCGGGCCGCATCGACTACCTGGGCGCGGCGCTGCTCGGCGGCGTCTGCACCTGCCTGGTGCTGGTCAGCAGTTGGGCCGGGGTGACCCACGCGTGGGGCTCGCCGGTCATCGTCGGCCTCGGCGCGGCGGCAGCGGTGCTGGTGATCGCCTGGCTGCGGGTGGAGCGCCGTGCCGAGCAGCCGATCATCCCGCTGCGGTTGTTCCGCGACCCGGTGCTCGTCGTGGCCAACGCGCAGGGCTTCGTCACCGGCCTGACGATGTTCGCCGCGGTCACGTTCCTGCCGCTGCTCATGGTGGCGCGCGGCGAGACGGCCACCGGCGCCGGGCTGGCGCTGATCCCGCTGACGGCGGGCTCGCTGATCGTCTCGCTGGGCGGCAGCCCGCTCATGGCGCGCGCCGGGCGGCCGCAGGTGTTCGCCGTGCTCGGCGGCCTCCTGCTGGTCGGCGGGCTGGCCGGGCTGGCGGTGACGAGCGGGCAGGCCATGACGGTCTGCGCGATCGTCTTCGGCATCGGGCTGGCGTTGATCTTCCAGGTCTACTCGGTGGCGGTCATGAACCACGCGCCCCGCCGCGACCTGGGCTCGGCGATCGGGCTGCAGTCGCTCAGCCGCCAGCTCGGCGGCACGCTGGGGCTGGCCGCGCTCAGCAGCGTCTTCCGCTCGCGGCTGGCCGAGGAGCTGACCGCCCGCGTGCCCGAGCACCTGCGAGCCCAGGCCACCGCCGCCGCGGGCGACCCGGAGACGGTCAGCGCCCTGCCCGAGACGCTGCGCGCGGCGGTCACCGGCGGCTACGGCGCGGCACTCACGCTCACCCTGCTCATCGCCGCCGCCTGTGCGGCCGCCGGGCTGCTCGCTGCCCTCCTGCTGCGACTTACACCACCACCGTTGAAAGGGAGCGACCATGATCGTGTTCACACTGGACGACCTGCGGCGCATCATGAGGGAGGCGGCCGGTGAAGGAGAGTCCGTCGACCTGGACGGCGACATCCTCGACACGCCCTTCGCCGACCTGGACTACGACTCGCTGGCCGTACTGGAGATGACCGTGCGCGTCGAGCGCGAGTTCGGCGTCAAACTGGGCGACGACGAGGTCGGTGGCGTCAAGCTGCCGCGCGAGTTCATCGAGCTCGTCAACGACCGCCTACAGCCGGGGGAGTAGACCAACCGCCCGACTGCGTCCGCTGGCGTAGGCGGGCACCCTCCCGCCGGCGGACGCCCCTTCCGACCTGGACTGACAGGCTGGTGAACCATGGACAACCTGCTGGTGTCGAGGCTGCAGTTCGCGACGACCACCTCGATCCACTTCCTCTTCGTCACGCTGACGCTGGGGCTGGTGTTGTTCGTCGCGGGCATGCAGACCGCGTACACGATCACCGGGAACCCGGTCTATCGCCGCATGACGAAGTTCTGGGGCAAGATCTACGTGGTCAACTACGCGGTCGGCATCGTCACGGGCCTCGTGATGGAGTTCCAGTTCGGGCTGAACTGGAGCGGGCTGTCGAAGGTGACGGGCAACGTCTTCGGCGTGCCGCTGGCCCTGGAGACGCTCATCGCCTTCTTCGCCGAGGCCACCTTCCTCGGCATGTGGATCTTCGGCTGGGACCGCATCCGCAGGAGCGTCCATCTGGCGCTGATCTGGCTGGTGGCGCTCACCGCCTACGCCTCGACGTTCTGGATCATGGTGGCCAACGCGTTCCTGCACCACCCTGTGGGCTTCGAGATGCGCGGCGACCAGGCCTATCTCACCGACTTCTCCGCGCTGCTGACCAACAGCAGCCTCATCAACACGCTCCTGCACGTGCTCTCCGCCGCCGTGCTGGCCGGTGGGCTGTTCGTGGCGGGCGTGAGCGCGTGGCACTTCATCAAGCGCACGCAGGAGGTGGACCTCTTCCGCCGCTCGATGCGCTGGGGGCTGATCGTCGCCCCGATCGGCGCGTTCTCGATCATCCACTGGGGCTTCCTGCAGGAGGTGGTGATCGAGCAGACGCAGCCGGCCAAGCTGGCGCAGATGTATCAGGAGCCGGACCGGATCGCCGCCGCGCAGCAGGCCATGGCCCAGCAGTTCGGGCCCGGTGACTGGGCGCCGCCGTCGTGGATCGCGGTGCCGTACCAGATCATGATGAACAGTGCGTTCGTGATGGCGCTCATCCTGCTCATCTGCCTGATCCTGCTGATCCGCAACTGGGTGGTGCGGCTGCGCGTGCCGCTGTATGTGCTGGTGGTCATGGTGCCGCTGCCGTTCGTGGCGGTGATCGCCGGCTGGCTGGTGCGCGAGGTCGGCCGCCAGCCGTGGACCGTCTACGGCCTGCTCACCACCGAGAACGCCGTCTCCGACCTCCCGGCCGCCGTCGTGCTGCTGTCCTTCGTCGGGTTCACGCTGGTGCTCGGCACGCTGGCGGTCGTGGACTACATGCTGATCGCGCGTTTCATCCGCAAAGGCCCGGACGATGAGCTGTTCGGCTCCACCCTCGAGCGCGCTGCCGCTGAGCGACCGGCCGCCCACAGCTTCTGAAGGAGAAGATCATGGACCTCCTCTGGCCGATCCTGCTGGGCCTGCTGTTCGCCGGATACTTCGTGGTGGACGGCTTCGACATCGGCTCGGGCCTGCTGCTGCGCCGCCTGGGCCGCTCCGAATACGAACGGCGCGCCGTGCTGACCTCCATCGGCCCGTTCTTCCTCGGCAACGAGGTGTGGCTGGTCGCCGTCGGCGGCGTGCTGGCCGGAGCCTTCCCGCTGATGAAGGATCACCTGCTGGGCGGGCTCTACCTGCTGATCGTGGCCGGGCTGCTCATCTGGGTGGTGCGTGACGCGGCCATCTGGTTCCGCAGCCGCCGCCCGTCGCCGCGCTGGCGCTCCGGCTGGGACGCGGTACTCGGAGGCTCCAGCGGGGTGTTCGCGGTCTTCTGGGGGCTCCTGGTCGGCGCGCTGCTGACCGGCCCGCCGCCGCTGACCGACCGCTGGCTCACGGCCGGGATCAACGCGGCCGTGTGGGCGGTGGCGATGGTGCTGGTCTTCACCACCCACGGCGCCGTCTTCCTGGCCGTCCGCCTGCCCGCCGACCTGGCCGTCCGCGCCGCCGCCACGGCCACGCGGTTGTCGCGGCCCGCCGCCGGACTGCTCGCGCTCGCCGCGCTCGCCCAAGTGCTCCTGTCCGGCGCGAGCCTGACCGCCGGGGCGCCCATGGTCGCGCTTGGCCTGCTCGCCG
>NZ_JBEXUP010000004.1:95044-161725 GCF_040614375.1 Nonomuraea sp. NPDC005983 | reverse complement strand
CCGGGCGGGCATGCGGCCTCTCCGGGCCGGTCCCGCCCGGCCACCCCGCCGCACCATCGAACGGATGCAGCAGAAAGTTGCCCTGAGGCTCCCAGGGCGCGGGCGACAACATCCCGGGCGTGGTCAGCTGTCTGGATCAGGATTCGCTTCTAGGACCACCAAATTTCCGGAGGTGTTCTGCTCAATAAGGCGGTTGAAGAGAGTCGCGTTGGACGCATCGAGTTGTTCGTTGAATCCTTCAGAAGTCGCCACTTCATAGTTAATCAGCGGCTCAACCGTTATCCATGTACCGTCCCACTTGTCCGACTCCAAGCGTGTACGCCATTGGTCCGCTGGGTCTTTGGCCTCCCACCCGTGTGTTCGTAGGAGGCCCACGGCCTTGTCAAGGGCATCACGGAAGCCTGAGCCCTCAACGTTGACCACTAGGACGTCTGTGATCTCAGTGTGGCCGTCCCAATACCATTCAGTCGTGGTTGCCGCCAGCACCCTTCCCGTGCTCCGCAGGTCAGCGACGACTTCGGGAGCAGCCCGCGATTCGCTGGGAAAGAACTCGGAACGGCATCCGGTGACAAGTGGGGTGACGAGCGCGAATGCCAGCACCACGTAGACGAGGTTAGTTCTCATCGGGAACATGTCCTTCTACTCCAACCAGTAGCGGAGCGACTCACCTCATGCCTCGGAGATTATCGACGACTCTAACTTGTATGGCGTTGTTATGGCCCAGAGGCAGCAGCAAGCCTAAAGCAGGCCTCCGGCGGGAGCGCTCCGGCATCGAGATGATCGCCACAAGCGACTTGCCGTTGACTGGCTATAACGCTTATGGCTCCGCGGAGTTCCTCAGAGCATGGGCCACGCAGCCCGGCTTCCGGCTCGTGAAGTAACCGGGGGCTACTCAGTTGGTCCACACAAACGAGGCCGTGACGACGCTGACTTCGATGCTTCCCAGAGGTGGCCGAGGCGGTCGGCTGCCGCGGTCCTTCTCCGTCGGGCCTTGCCAGCGGATGACCATGGCTGAGGTGACAGCAGCTCTGACAGCAACGTCCCTACACGCCAAAACGCTCCGACCGGGGTTGCCGCGCCGCCGCACAGATGCAGCCCTCACGATCGCCATTGCATGGCCGGTCACCGCACGTGGTTTTGGGGGCGATCGAAGGGCCAGGGCCTCGTTCCTCAGCCCTGGCCCACCGGGCAACGTGGTTGCGGACCGCTCCAAGCTAGGGCATGTCCCTCAGCAGCGGGCGAGCCGCTAGATGAGTAAGTCCTAAGTCTGGTCATCGTCGGTCCCAGGAACCCTCGATAATCTTCGGATGCTGCGATTAGTCGTGACGCTCGTGACGATGACTCTGCTCGTCAGCGGCGGGAACCTCCTCATCGGACAGCTCACCTTCGATGACCACGCCGCCCGTGCCGTCTGGACCTGGCGGACCAGCGGCGCGGCGGAGATCTGGCGCAACGGCTTCGTCCCGACGGAGGGCCTGAGCAAGATGCCGCAGGACGTGGAGGAGCAGATCGGCAGTGACGAGGAGTACGGCTTCGCCGTGGCCAGCCCGCTCCCCGCGACCCCGAACAAGGCGCGGATCCGCTGGGACGACGGCTCCACCATGCAGGTCCCCGTGATCAGCGCGCGCCAGGCGCTGATCGCACTGTCCCCCTACGAAGAGGAGGACTCCGCCCAGGACGATCGGGCGTACAAGATGACCGCTGCCACCTTCACGACCATGCGCGTGCGGACCCTGCGCGGCATGGCCACCGTCCCGGCGTGGCGGCTGTACTTCTCGAACCTGCCTGGCCCGATCGACCACGTTGCGGTTGACCGGGCCACGCTCGGCACCGTCGAGGACGCTGTCGGCGACCACCTGCCCCCCGACGTCAGAGGCTTCGAGATGCTCGACGAGCGCACGCTGCGGGTGAGCTACGACTACGGTCTCTGCATCAGCCAAGAGAGGCCGACCGTCCACCTGCGGGCTGATGAGCGGCCCGACGTCGTGGTCCTCGGAATTGAGGTCCAGGAGCACATCAGCGACGGCCTGTGCCTGGGCGTTGGCGCATCTGGCGAGGGCGTCGTCCCGCTTGGGGAGCCGTTGGGTGATCGGGTGGTGCTGGATGCGAAAAGTCGGCTCCCCGTCTGTCTCCATTGGTCGGCCCCCTGCCGCGCCGGGTGACTTACGGGCGCATCCCGACGCTGACGGCCAGCAGCTGGCACAACCGAGCAACCGGCCAGTCCACCACCCAGTCATCGATCAGACTTGGGACTTACTCGTCTAGTACTCCAGTGACGATTCGAGATCGCGGGCATGGTCTGCGGGGTAGCCTGATCCGTCTCAACGGCAGGACGGGCTTGGAAAGGGCATGTATTCATGGCGCGATGGCTGTCAGTGTTGCTTGGGTTGCTCGGCTTCGGGCTGGCTGGACTGACGCTGGGCATCTTCGTGAGCCGGGGCTATGGTTTCGTCCGCGGACCAGCCCCCGTCCCTCGTCTGGTGGGCGGATACGTCTTCGGTGTGGCTCTCATCGCAGGAGTCCTCATCGTCCGGATCAGGCCTGGTGTGGTGAAGTCGATCGTCCTCTTGGCTGGTATCGGAACATTTGCCGTGCTCCTGGCTTTTGGTGGTTTCGTAGCCTCCGCCGCCATTCATTTCGAGTGACGCCAATCTCTCACCAGGCGCATGTACGGCTTCCGGCGCGCCAGCACCAGGATCGCGAAGTGTCAATGGAGTACTAGACGCAAGTGTTAGTTCTCTTCGACCTCTTCCCCGCCCATGAGAAGTCCGTAGAGATCCCAGCCCCCGTGGGATGGGTGATCCAGGTAGGCAGTCCGCGATATGGAGCGTGGCTCTGTCATACAGGCTGTGGGTCTGGAAATCTTCGCCTTGGCCGAGCACAAGGAGCCGAGCTCCTACGCGCCAAATGGCGTAGCTCCATTCGTCCTCATCCTTGTACAGGCCCACATCCAAGGGCTGTCCGTGGACGTGAGAGATCGTTATGAGGCCTGAGCGCCAGACGGCGTTGAACTGCTCCCGGTTACCTGACTGGTCAACCCGCCAACGCGCGGAGGGCAGTGTCTGAGGGAACTCCGCCAAATAGGGGTCCTCATTGTTGTCGGGCTCGTAGTACAGCGCGAATGTCAGGTCGAGCATCTTCGCTCGTGCGTTGTCTGCCCAGGCTCTCCAAGGAAGGGTGATCTCCCAGTCGCCGATGTTGAAGACAGGCCAGTTAGTGATGTTTTTGACGAAGTCGGGGACGGAACCGCCTGGGGGAGTCGGCCATCCAGCTTGTAACCATGCTTGATCGAACCCTCCCGAGTCCCATGGCGCACGGGCAAGGGACGTCATCGTGTCGATGAGAGCAGGCGTCAGGGGGTGCCACGCGAGTGCCATGGGCCCACAGTCTTGCCCTTCGAGCCGTAACCCGCCACAGTCGGCCACTGACGTGCCCGTTCCGTGCCCGATGGGGACGGGGGAACAGGGGAAACAACGGGCAGTCGCGGGGCGTGCAATCGATCCGCTGAGCTGGGATTTCGCAGACCAAGCAAGATCCGAGTGTGTCTTTGCAAGCAGGAGTCGGGGGATCGACTGCTCTAGTGCGGGTCGATGACAGTCATCCTCAGAGTTCCCTTGGTCGCCATGATCATCTCTCCAGCTCCAAGGTCGAGTAGTGCGGTAACCCTGGCGACCGATGAGGACCGCTCCGGGGTTGCCCTCATCGAGGAGTTCGGCATTGCCAATGCCACCGGGCAGAAGGTCATGCGTGCTCTGCGGGCGGATGGCTTGATCCGTACTGAGCCCGGCATGGGTAGCTTCGTGACCAGCCCTGAGGAGCGCCAGACGGCCGGGGATTAGCGATTGAAGGACCGAGAGTTGTTGGCTGAGGATGCCTGGATGAGGTACTTCCGCCGGCCATGGGATGAGGACCGTGGAGACGAGTACGCCAGTTGGGGGACGTTGATCTAGTACCTGTCCATCGACGACACCGGAACCGCGCGTCAGCAGGTCGAGGTGTACGCCAACGGGGTGGTCCTCGCGTACGACGAACAGCATGATCAGGACGAGTTCGGGATGCTGACGTACGCGGATCTCGATCTGGAGGAGTTCGCGCCGTTCGAGATCACGCGACAGGAGTTCCTCGATGCTCTGGCTGAGCTCAAGCCCATCAACCGGCACCGCCGTGAGTGACTAACTGGGTGACGATCGGTGCGTACGCCCGCGGACATTCGCGGACTCCTGGAGACCGATCGCGCAGGTCAGACGGCGTGATGTCGCTGGTGGCGATCATAGTTAAGTGGCCTCGCATCGAAGTGGTTGGGACAGCCGCGTTCGCCTACCTTGCCACGGTGATCATCAGGTGTTCATCGAGGGCTGCGATGAGCCGGCCAGCCAGCCCAGGGGTAGTACCGGCGGTCCATCGCTGGGCGAGGTCGAGGAAGCCGGTGAGTCGTTGTTGCGCTGTGGTGAGCAGGCTTGAGAGTTCGCTGGGTGTGATCTCGATGGGCGGGGCTGGGGGGACGTCCAGGCCATCTTGTCGGAGCTGGATGACCTGACCATTGTGTTGGATATGGGGCGTTGGGTCGTGGCCGAGCCAGGGCTCCTGTCCGTGGACCACGTCCCACCAGTCGCGCCAGTTCTCCAGGCCGAAGCAGCAACCGGGCGACACTTCGACGTTCGTTGCGGTGTCGCGGAAACGCAGCCCACCCGGCGCGGTGAGGGCTTCCTTTTGGGCAAGATGCTGTTCCAGGTGAGCCTCGGTCACGTCGGCGGCGTGGACGACTGGGATGCCGTTGTACTTGAAGATGACGGCCATCGCGGTCCCGACTTCGGCCGGGGACATCTGGCCGGACAGAGCGAGAAGGCGGTCGTTCGACGGCTCTGCGATCGGCCAGGCCGTGAAGTCCACCGCGTCGTAGGTTTCCAAGACGACGTCGACGATGATCATAGCCGCCAGTATCCAGCCATCGAGTGTTCGTACGGTTGCCGGAGGCGCGAGGAAGAATCGCCGACAGGTTGGAAGGCCAAGTGGAGTTCAGCGAGTCTGCCGACACCGCGGCGGACTCAAGTGTTCCGACGCCATCATCGCGCACGTGGCGAGACTGGTTGGTACCCAGCGATCTCGGCTGGCAGCCACGGCCGGGATTCGCTTCAAAGTGGGCTGAGGCCGTGACGATCGCCGACTTCGGTTTCCCACGTTTCAGACCGGGGCGATCGGCTGCCGCGGACCGACTCCGTCGGTCCTTGCCATCGGTCACCTGGGTGCTGTCCGTAGCGACAAGCTCTTACCGGGCGCCGCCGAGGAGTAGGAGCTGCCACCAGTGACGTGACTCCTCGCGGCGCCAAGGGCCGGCGAAGGTGTGCTCGTGGACACGGTGCCGCTCAGGCGCGAGCGAGGTCCAGGTGAGGGCCTTGTGGTTGGGGCGGACGCGAGCCGGATGTGGTGACAGTCCCGGGCACTCCCATTCGATCGGAGCGGTGAGGTCCCAGGCCAGGCTGTACGGCTCGGAGTTCATGTATCGAATATAGACCTCTCTATACCTCTGCAGACGTATCTAGGTGTTTTTGCAGGTCAGAGGGCATCTATGTTGTGCAGCGTGCCGGAGGAGAGCGACTACCCAGAGATCGACAGCGAGGGACCCGAACTCGTCTATATGGTCGTGGCGAACCACATCGCGGCCCGGATCGAACGTGGCGAGCTCAAGCCTGGGCAGCGGATCCCATCCGAGTTGGATCTCGCGGAGCAGTACGGCGTGGCGAGGATGACGGTTCGCCGTGCGCTGAAGGAGCTACGCGAGCGCGGCCTGATCCGCAGCGTCCATGGGAAGGGCACCTACGTCCAGCAGCCCAACCCTCCTGCTGACAGCACCGAGGGATGAGCTGTGCTGTACAGCAACCAGTACAGCAACGCCGACTCACCCACCCGCACGGGGACCATCTGAGACTGCTGCTCAAGCAGGCGTGGAACTGATCGACCAGGCGTCTGCCCCGTTCTCGTAATGAAGGGGTCTCGGGTTCGAATCCCGAAGGCGGCTCCAGGTCAGAAGCCCCCCGCGTGATCGCGGGGGGCTTCTGGGTGTCTAAGTGAGTGACTAAGCCTCCCGATCTCATGTCTTGAAGATCCGATCCATGGCCACCGCGCCTTCCTGGAGTACGGGGCAGATCTGCTTGCGGTAGACCAGCTCGGTTACCGCCGTGCTGCTGTGGCCGACCAGCCGGGAGATCTCCTCCAAGGGATGCCTTGGTCTGAGAGCAGGGACACGAAGCTGTGCCGCAGCTCTCGGGGCGTCCACTTGTCGGGGTCGAGGTCGGTCTTGGCGATGACCGCGCGGAAAGCGCGCCGCACGTTGTGGGAGTCTTGGAAGGCCGTCCCTGCTGTCCCATGAGATGGTGACGACCTCAACCAGAACAGCCGCTCTCGACCGTGCTCCGACCAGTCAATGGTGCTTCGCACGCCCTTCCGAGCGCGCTTCGCGCGGGAGAACGGCTGTAACACCCCGGGGGCTCCCCCGGTGTTGCAGCAGCTTTGCCCCCGGACAGTCCGCAGTGTGACGAGACGCGCTTTACTGCTCGTCGCGGCGGAATAACGCATCGTCCGGATGCGTGTCAAGACGCTGAGGATGTTGCCGAAGCGCCCCGTTATGGCGCCCTTGAGCGCTCTTGTCACGCTCCAATGCTGACGTTTGGATCTAGAGGGTGCTCTTCTGCGGTGCGTTGCAAGCGGCGGGTTCCAGATGCCTCACCCGTGTCGCCGCCTGTTCTGCCCGGCCTGGTCCTCTCGTAGTGCGCAGGGCATCGACCTGCGCCGTCTGCCAAGAGAAGGAGTCGTGACCTTGACTGCGCTGACCTACACCATCCTCACCGACCCGACATCCCTGGAGGCGTCAGTGGACGGGCGGTCTCCGTCCACGGGGACGGCGTATCTGATAGTCACCAACACCAGACAGACGGTGCCGTGGTTGAGCATCGAGGTGAAGGTACCCGTCGGTGACGGCGCCGGCCACCTCACCCGGAACATCAGCACGATCAAGCCGAGGGGCGAGTACACCGACACCCAGTCAAACCCCTCCCAGGCGGACACCCAGCCGGTGATTGTCCAGCCGCAAGGCGCCGACGTTTTCCACGTCACCCCCCAGAGCGGTCGCCTAGAAGGCTTCGCGCCTGGTGACTACATGGTGCTGACACTGGAGAATGTCACCGTTGCTCCCACCGCCGGGGTGGCTGTGCTGATGGTGACCGAGACCATCAAAACCAGCAGAGGGTGGCAGGTCAGTCAGGCGGCGGTGCCAGTGGTTAAGGCCGCTCCCAAGGAGATTCCGGCACCGCGCGACTTCCGTCCGGACAAGGCCATGGTCGACGACGGAGCTACGCTCACGCTGAGTTGGGAGGGGTCCGCCGACTTCGACTACAAGATCCTGTTCCCCGGCGGGGAGGCGACGGTCCCTTCGGGCACGTTTACCTGGTCCCCGGCCCAAACCCCGAAACGGGCTACCACCTACACCCTCGTCGCCGCCTCCCGCACCACGCCCAAGCAGGAACACTTCCTCACCACGACCGTTCACGCGCGCAATCCCGTCTTGGAAAAGCTCACCGCCACTACGGGCATCGACACGCCCCGGGTCCAGGGGATCACGCCCAACTGGGGCGTCAGTTTCACCGGCACAGGGGTGGAGGTTTCCAACAACTCTGGCGCGAAGGGGACCGTGACAGCGGGCAGGGCCCATCTCGACGGTGTGAACACCGAATGGGTGCAGGGGAGAAGCGCCGACGACGGGAAGATCACCTTCCCCAAGGACGGGTTGGACGTCCGCAACGGGAGCG
This sequence comes from Nonomuraea sp. NPDC005983, assembly GCF_040614375.1. Taxonomy (NCBI): domain Bacteria; kingdom Bacillati; phylum Actinomycetota; class Actinomycetes; order Streptosporangiales; family Streptosporangiaceae; genus Nonomuraea; species Nonomuraea sp. NPDC005983. The sequence continues at coordinate 153,923 of NZ_JBEXUP010000004.1, read as the reverse complement.
GAGCACGGGGAACCGTGCACGCCGACAAGGCTGACCTCAACGGCATCAACACCGAATGGGTGCAGGGGAGAAGCGCCGACGACGGATGGATCGGCTTCTCCAAGGACGGGCTGGACGTGCGTAAGGGAGCCGGGCACGCCTGGGGAACCGTGCACGCCGACAAGGCCGATCTCAACGGCGTCAACACCGAATGGGTGCAAGGAAGAAGCGCCGACGACGGATGGATCACCTTCCCCGTGGAGGGGCTCAAAGTCCACCGGAAGGACGACAGTCACCTGACTCATCTGGACGTCGGTTATGCGACTCACGACATCGTGAAAACCAGAATCGTGCGGGGACTGACTGACGGTGAAGGATGGATCAGCTTCCGCAAGGAGGGCCTGAACATTCGTCGGGGGCAGGGCACGGAACGGGGAACTCTGTTCGCCGCCAAGACCGAACTGAAGGAATGAGGCCAAACGGCGTCCAGTGCCCTGCCGAATGGATCTCATAGGATCAAGGGGCGGTGGCGCAGGGCGCCGTCACCCAGCCGTGCGCCTGTCGCCCACCAGGCATGCGGCCTGGGAGCGATCGGGTCGGCAAAGCCGCGCTAAGCCGCGTCTTTGTCCCTGGCACCCGAAGGTCTTGCCAACCCGACTGGGTGACGAAGTGGGTGACAACGAGGAAGTTCGATCATGGACGTCCACGGACTCTGACGGACGGCAAAAGGCAGGTCACCTCCTCGGCGGGGGAGGATGAGCAAGTCCTTGATTTTGCTCGTAATGAAGGGGTCTGGGGTTCGAATCCCCAAGGCGGGTCCAGCTCAGATGCCCTCCGTGATGATCGCGGAGGGCATTTTGCTAACACCCTTGCTAACAGTCTCGTCCTTGTCGACGTCAGCGACCCGGCTGGCCAGCGGTGTCAGTGGTCAGGCAGTGTTGGATGGGGAGCATCGGGAACGATGCCATGCATGTCGTTGGTGAGGGCCCATCGGCCATGACCTCGCCACGCGCCATCGATGAACAGAAGATCAGGGGAGTAACCCTCGTAACGGAAACCGTAGCGTTGGACCAGTTTGATGGACGCCTGGTTCTCGGGGCTGATCTGCGCTTCCAGCCGATGCAGCTGTAGCTCGTCGAACGCGTGGCGCAGCACCAGGCCAAGACCTTCTGTCATGTATCCGCGACCGGCATAGGGCGCGAAGGAGGCGTAGCCCAGCGAGCCGTTCTGGAAGCGTCCGCGAATGATGCTGTTGATGTTGACATTGCCTGCGATGGCGCCGGTGTCGCGCAGACAGACCAGTAAGCCTTCGGCAGATCGCCCCTCGTCGAATCGACCAAGGAACGCCTGGAACGCCTCCGGGGTCGCGGGCAGATTCAGGCCGACGCTGGCACTGACCCGTTCAAGAAACTCCTCTTGGTCGTGGCTGGTGATGCGGCGCAAGACCACGCGAGGAGAGCGCCCCAGGTCAACGCTGGGAGCCCCGGCAGTTTGCCTGGTTCCTTCAGTTCTGCCGTTCTCAATCACGGACGGAACGCTATCGCGCGACGGCACTTCGGCCACGACCTCCAACGCCTTCTGGCTACATCCCGAACGGGATCGATGAGGCCGGACACCGGCCGTCTGGGCAACTCATTCAAAGTCCTCACAGCGCATCTGCCCCTTGTCCGGTGCGGTCACCCGCACGTCCGTCGCTCCACTCGACGTCCTCAGCAGGGACGGCCAGCCGCAGCCCCGGCCGTTTGACCACCAGCGCCCTGACAGCCTCGGTGAGCTCCACCCTGGCCAGCGCGGCGGCCAGGCAGCGGTGCGGGCCGTATCCGAAGGCCAGGTGTGGGTGCGGCGGCTGCGCGCCGAAGCGGTGTATGTCGAAGCGCTCCGGTTCGGGGAAGGCGCGAGGGTCGTGGTTGGCGGCGTTGAGGTTGGGCATCACGACCGTCCCGGCTTTCAGGGTGCCGCCCGACACTTGTTCAGGCGGTCATCGCACCCCTTCCGTTCCAGGTGCTGTACAGGCGGCCCATCCGGAACGTATGCAGAAGAGCCGCCCGCATGACGTCCCGCCGACACCGATCGGCCTACGGTCAGGCCGGAAACGCCAGGAGCCGGATCCCGGGCCGGCCCTGACCGCACGAAAGCCGGACGACTACCGCGCCGACGAGCTGACGGGCGTCGCGAGACAGGGCGCAGCGCCTGTGGTGTTGCTGCGTGCTCCCTCGCGGATGAGGGGTGTAGCAAGGTCGGTGCGCAGGTTCGCTCACGAGGGTTTCCTCGATCGCCCGGCACGTTTCCCGACCTCCTTCCTCCGGTCAGCTCGCCCTCACGCGGCTCATTCAGGGACGTCGCGCTCGTCGCGCAGGTCGCGCAGGTCGCGCTGGTCGCGCACTGCCGTCCTGTCACGCACAGCCAGGAGCTCCGGGTTCAGGATGTCCGGGCTCAGGATGATGTTGACCGTCTGATGGGCTGGCCCGTTGGTGTTGGCGGACTGGGCGCGGGCACGCGCGCGGGCGCGGGCGAAGGCACGGCCGAAGGCCCTGCTCCAGGCGCGGCTCCACCTCGACGGCTCATCGTCGAGCTTTTTCGTCAGGGTTGCGGTCTTCGCCTCCGCGCCCGTCGTGGTGGTGACCGCGCTGAGGGTCACCATGCCTCCGGCGAGAACGCCACTCACCGCCAGCGTGCTCAGGATCTTCTGTATCGCGCGCATATCGCATTCACCCTTCGCGAAATGGGGTTGATCGACCGGGAGGATCCTCCCGCCCATCAGCTTCTCCTGCGAAGATATGCGACAAACCTTCATTCCGTCCTTTACAATTCCTTTAACCGAATGTCATCGCATTCATCTAGATTTCCCTTTTGCCCGACATTATGGGCAATATTCTGGTCTCGGATGGGAAATAGGGTTCGCGCGGCGAAGTTGGATATTATCCGGCCAACCTGGACGCCGTTGGAATCCGGTTTGGCCTCAAGGCCCACATTGTCCAGCTCAAAGCGGGTGGCCGCGCCAAGGACGCGGTTGGCCGCAAAGGAGAAGGCAAATGACAAGTTAAGCGACTTTCGCGCCCAGGCCTCACCTTTCGTGTCGTCCAACCGGAAAGGTCGCGTGCAGGACGAATGCGGCGCTGAGCAAATCGCCCAGAGATCGCCTCGGCCGCCGTCCTGGCCCGGTGGTTTCGCCGTCCAGGTTCGGCTTATGCCCGCTGCTCGGACTCGACGATGAGCGTGTGATCGAGGCCTGTACGAAAGGAGCCGCGAATGGTCAAATGTGTGACGGCCGGGATGCGGCGGCTGAAGACGCACCCGGATGCCGCACGCGTAGGAAGTGGTCGTGCCCCTTTCGCCGGTTACAGGATTGCCCTCGACGCCGATTACGGCGACGTTGCCGTCGTCCATTCGATCGTCCCGCGCGCCCAGGGAATACCCGAACGCGCGTCCGAGCAGGAGAAGCTCACGGTGATCACCCGGCCGCGGTCATGACCCTCAACTGGGCCAGCGGGGCCGGCTACGGCGCGGTGGTCAACAACCAGAGGTTCGGGTCCACCGCCTCGTCGGCCTACCGCGTCCGGCTGACCGTGGTCTCCGACTGATCGGGATCGATTGCGCGGTGTCCGTCGGCAACGCCTACAGTGCAAGGGCCGATCTCTCCGCGGGGCGGTCGGCCCTCCCCCCTTCGCCGACGAGACATGAGCCGGGTCATTGTCCACAACACGTAGCGAGCTCCTGCACCCCCAGGCCGGTCGTGAGGTGGCGCGTCTTGGCTGGCTGGACGCCCTTCGCGGGATAGCCGCCGTCGCCGTCGCGATCCACCATTCCACCTTCGTCTACACGCCCCAGGCCCGGGCCGCGGTCATCGGCTGGTTCAACCCCGGCGTCTGGGGCGTGATGGTGTTCTTCCTGGTCAGCGGGTACATCATCCCGGCCTCGCTGGAGCGGCACGGCTCCGTGCGGCGGTTCTGGGTGAGCAGGTTGTTCCGGATCTACCCGCTCTGGATCGTCGCGGCTGTGGCGCTCCTGCTGCTGGCGGTCGTCGGGGTCAGCCAGGTGCGCGGGGAACTGTACCGGTTCGACCCGGTGACGGCCGTGCTGGCACACGTGACGATGATGCAGGACCTGCTCGCGGTGCCGAACGCGGTCAACGTGCTGTGGACGCTCTCGTACGAGATGGCGTTCTACCTCGTGGTCGTGGGGCTGTTCGCGGTCCGGTGGCACGGACGGTCGGTGTCGCTGGTCGCCGTCTTCACAGTGGGCGGGGTGGTCCTGGGGGGCCTGGGGCCCGCGCTGTTGCTGAGCGGCTCGGCCGGAGCTCCGGTCGCGGTCGCTGTCACGACCCTGGTCATGGTGGCCGCGATCGGGTCGGCGTGCGTCTCCCGTCCGGCGTTGCGCCGGGCCGGGATGCTGGCGGGCGGCGGGCTCGCGCTGGTCCTGGTGGTCCTGAACGGCAGGCTGTCGCCGTGGTTCGGGCTGTCGATCCTGGCGGTGATGTTCAGCGGGACCGTCCTGCACCGTGCCGAGAACGGCACCGTGCGGTGGCGGACGGCGGTGCTGGCGTGCGCGGGCGTGCTGGCCGTCACCGTGGCGCAGGGGTGGTGGCACCCCGAGGAGGTCGAGGGCGGCCCGGTCTCCTGGACGGTGTCGCTGGTGCTCGCGGCGGTCACGTTCGGCGCGGGCATGGGGCTGCGGCACCGGCGGGTGCCCGGGTGGCTGGCCGGGCTGGGCATGATGAGCTTCTCGGTCTACCTGCTCCACCCGCTGCTGCTGAAGGTCTCCGACGCGACGGTCGGCCGCTGGCGGGACTATGACAACCCGGCTCCCCTGGTGGTGTTCCTGGCGATCCTGCTGATGGTCTGCTGGGCGACGTACCGCTTCGTCGAGAGACCGATGCAGCGCAGGGGCCGGGAACTGGCTCGCCGGATGTCCTGACCGGTGCCGGACAATCCGCTGGAACTCGTGGCCTCGAGTGTGCCAGCATGCCGACGGTGTATGACGATCAGGCTCTGGCGGGCCTCATGGCGGAGTCCTTCGGGCGGCGGCCGGTCGGCACGGCCAGGCTGAGGGGTGGCAGCAAGAAGGGCGTCTACCGGCTCACCTTCGACGACGGGAGCACCGCCGTCCTCTACGTCTGGAACGAGTCCGAGAACTACTGGCCCGCGAACGCGGCCGACGACGGCCCGCTGTCCGACGCGTCCGGGCTGGACCTGTTCGAGGCGAGCAAGGCCAGACTGGACTCGCTCGGCGTCAGGACCCCGCACGTCCACGCGATCCGCAGGCCCGACCTGGCGCTCGTCGAGGACGTGCGCGGAGGCACGCTGGAGTCGCGGTTGGAGGACGACCCCGTGCCCGCGCTGCGCGGGCTGGCCGCCGGCCTGGAGGCGATGCGGCAGCACCAGGACCCGCGCCTGGGCAGGGTCGGCCAGATCGAGACGGAACCGCAGGACCGCTCGTGCCAGCGGATCGTCCTCGACCGGGCGGAGCGCGACCTGCGGGAGGCGGCCTCTCGGGTCGACGCGGTCGCGGACGCGCGCGACAGGCTGGAGAACCTCCTGCACCGGTGTTACGCCGATGTCAGGCCCAGGTCGGGCCACTCCCTCATCCACGGGGAGCTGGGCCCCGACCACGTGCTGGTGGACGAGCAGGGCGAGCCCGTACTCATCGACATCGAGGGCACGATGTTCTTCGACGTCGAGTGGGAGCACGTCTTCCTCCAGATGCGGTTCGGCGACCACTACCGGTGGCTGCGTGCCGACGGCCTCGACGAGGCCCGCATGGAGCTCTACCGGCTCGCCATGCACCTGTCGCTGGTCGCCGGCCCGCTCAGGCTCCTGGACGGCGACTTCCCTGACCGCGAGATGATGCTGGGCATCGTCAGGCACAACCTGGAACGCGTCCTCGCCTACCGGTGAGGGGCCCTTGCGCGCCTGACGGAAATCGTTAACCCTTAGGAAAGTTTCCTTTTAGCTTCCTTTGGGGGCGCGGATGCGCAAGCGCGCGATCGCCGCCGGAGGCGCGGCGCTCCTGCTGGTCGCCGGGTGCGCGCCGCCCCCCTCGGGTGGCGACCCAGTCAACGCCGAGGACGTCATGTTCGTGCAGATGATGGTCCAGCACCACAGGCAGGGCATCGAGCTCGTCAAGGTCGGCGAGGCGAAGGCGACCACGCCTGAGCTGAAGACGCTGGCCGCGGCGATCGAGACCACGCAGCAGGACGAGGTCGAGATGATGCTGCGCTGGCTGCACGCGTGGGACCAGCCGCTGACCGCGCCGACGCGGGCGCACGAGCACCACGGCGGCATGCCCGAGACCGACCGCAGGAAGATCGCCGCCCTGAGGTCGTCCGGGCACTTCGAGCGGGACTTCCTCACCCTGCTGATCGCCCACCAGGGCGACGCCGTCCGGATGGCGGGGAACGAGGAGTCCGGGGGAGCCGATCCGGCGGTCAAACAGTGGGCCGCCCAGGTGGAGGCGTCACGCAAGGCGCAGATCCAGCAGATGCGGGGCTTCCTGAAGCGCTGAGGATCAGCGCCCGACCCTGGCGACGAAGTCGCCAGGCCGCAGCGTGCCCCTGCGGTTGATGACCACGCCGGAGTAGTACCAACCGGCACCGCCGACGGCGACGGCGGCCAGCGCCAGGACGACCGCCACCACCCGCGCGACAATGCGCCTCATGCGCGAAAAATACCGAGTCCTCATAGACGCGTATAGCGAGAAGTGATTAGATGACTTGATATGTCCGAGGTAACGCGGCCGACCCTTTCCGACGCTCTGACCGAGCGCATGCTGGAGCTCATCCGTACGGGCGGGCACCAGCCGGGCGACCGGCTGCCCTCGACCAGGGAGCTCTCCCAGCGCTTCGCTGTCACCACCCCGACACTGCGCGAGGCGCTACGCAGACTGGAAGCCACCGGTGCCATCGAGATGAGGCACGGTTCCGGCATCTACGTCGGCGCCGCCATCGGGCGGATCGTGCTCCCGAACCCCAACATGCGCGAGATGCACGGCGCCCAGCTCCTGGAGCTGCTCGGCGCCCGCATCGTCATCGAGCCGCCGCTGGCCGCGCTGGCCGCGGAACGTGCCACCAGCGAGGAGCTGGAGGCGCTCAGAGGTGTGCTCGACGACGCGGCGAGGCACCTGCGGGGACAGGACGCCGAGCTGCACGACGCCAATATGACCTTCCACCGGGCGACCGCGCGGCTCGCGGGCAACAGCGTGTTGCACGAGGTCGTCGACTCGCTGCTGACGATCCACGGGCCGGAGCAGCGGCAGATCCTGCAGATCTTCGACGACCGGAGCCGCGACTTCGACGAGCACCAGGCGATCCTCGAGGCCATCGAGGCCCGTGACGCCGAGGTCGCCGAAGAGCGCATGCGGGCCCACCTGGTGGACGTCAGGACAGTAATAGAGCAGCGGTTGCAACACCCCCCCAAGTGAAACAAGGAGGCCGGGGCATGATCCGGTCACGCATGGCCACGCTCGGCGTGGCGGCTCTCGTTCTCGCCGCGTGCGGTGGCAACGGCGGAAGCGGTGCCGACGCGCCGAAGAAGACCGAGTTGACGCTGTACAACGACAAGGGCGCGTGGAGCAAGTACTTCGACGAGATGGGCGCCCTGTCCAAGCAGCAGATCGGCCTGGGCATGAAGCCGACCGGCTATACCGACTCCGCGCAATACCAGGCGTTCATCAAGGCGTCGTTCCGCACCAACGTCAAGCCCGACCTGTTCACCTGGCAGACCGGCGGGACGCTGGCGGAGATCGTCAAGCAGAAGCAGGTGGCCGACACCTCGGCCATCTGGCAGGAGGCGATCAAGGCGGGCGACCTGCCCCAGGAACTGGCGCCGTACTACACGGTCGACGGCAAGCAGTACTGCGTGCCGCTGAACGTCGCCTACTGGGGGATGTTCTACAACAAGCAGGTCTTCGACAAGTACCAGCTGAAGCCCCCGACCACCTGGGACGAGCTGGTCAAGGTCGCCGACACGCTGAAGAAGAACGGCGTCAAGGCCTTCTACCACACCAGCGTGCTGTTCTCCTTCGTCTGGTTCGAGCAGCTCATGGCGGGCACCGACCCCGACCTGTACGACCGCCTGTCCACCGGCCAGGCCAAGTACACCGACCCGGGCGTCGTGCAGGTGATGGAGAAGTGGAAGCAGCTCATCGACGCCGGGTACTTCGTCAACCCGGGTGACAAGACGGACCCGGCCGACCTGCTGAAGAGCGGCAAGGCCGCGATGGTCTCGTCCGGCACCTGGTTCAACACGTCCATGACGCAGCGCGACCTGAAGGCGGGCACCGACTACGGCTTCTTCACGATCCCCAACGTGAACGCCTCGCTGCCGAAGACGTCCATCATCTTCGAGAGCGGCCCGCTCTGCTCGCTGGCCAAGGCGCCCGACGCCGACGCCAGCACGAAGTACCTCAAGTGGTGGACCTCCGCCGGAGCCCAGGAGAAGTGGGCGACGAGCAGGGGCGACGTCTCGGCCAACCCCAAGGTGACGATCAAGGACGAGGCGCTCGGCCAGATCACCAAGGACGCGGGCAGCGGCAAGTACCGGCTGGTCAACCGCTACTTCGAGGCCACGCCGCCGCCGGTGCTGTCGGCCGCGCTCGACGGCTTCGGCAAGTTCGTCAACGAGCCCGGCACCTACCAGGAAGTGCTCCAGACCATCCAGAAGGCCGCCGACGAGTACTGGAGCACCCATCAGTGAGCGAGGGAGCGCCGTCGCCTCACGGAGTGAGGCCATGAGCCGTGAGGGAGCGCCGTCGCCTGGACTGAGGAGTGGCGGGAGCGTAGCGACCAGAGTGACGAGGGAAGGCGGCGGGTTTGAGCGACCGAGCCCGCCTCACGGAGTGAGGCCATGAGCACGCGCGCTCCCATACTCGGCCGGTTCCGGCATGGGTACGTGGCCCCCGCGGCGCTGCTCGTCGCGGGGCTGCTCTACGCCCCCTTCCTGTGGACCGCGTACCTCAGCTTCACCCGGTACGACGGCCTCGCCTCGCCCGAATGGATCGGTTTCCACAACTTCGCCAAGCTGTTCGACGACCCGGCGCTGCTCACCTCGATCCGCAACACGCTGATCTGGGTGGTCGGCACGATGGTGCTGCCGGTGGGTCTCGGCCTGCTGGTGGCCGTCCTGTCGTACGACATCAAGGGCGGCGCCTGGTACCGGGTGCCGTTCATGCTGCCGTACGCGCTCAGCGGCGCCGGGCTCGCGCTGGTGTGGAGCCCGATCCTGTCGCACGACGGCATCGCCAACCAGATCCTCGGCGTCGACACCGCGTTCCTGCAGAAGGCGCCGCACAACACGATCGCCATGCTGCTCGTCTGGACCTGGCAGCAGCTCGGCGTCAACACGCTGCTGTTCGTGGTCGGCCTGCAGTCGATCCCCAAAGAGCCGATCGAGGCCGCGCGGCTCGACGGCGCGTCGGGCTGGACCCTGTTCAGGCACGTCATCTGGCCGCTGATGAGGCCGCTGACCGCGGTCGTCGTCGGGCTGGCGCTGGTGGCGAGCCTGAAGACGTTCGACATCGTCTGGGTGCTGACCCAGGGCGGGCCGGGACGCAACTCCGAGACGCTCGCGGTGACCATGTACAAGGAGACGTTCGTGGCCAGTGACTACGGCTACGGCTCGGCCGTCGCGGTCGTGCTGACCGTGGTCACCGGGCTGGCGTCCTTCCTCTACCTCAGGAGGCAGGTGCGATGATCCGGCGTGCCGTCCTCGTCGTGCTCGGCCTGATCTGGCTGGGGCCGACGTACCTGCTGCTCGTCAACGCCTCCAGGCCCGCGGCCTCGTACGACGCGAGCAGCGCGTGGTTGCCGTCCGGCGACTTCTCGCTGTTCGAGAACTTCGGCCGGGCGCTGGAGAGCGCGAACCTGGGCGACAGCCTGGCCAGCACCGCGCTCTACGCCGTCGTCTCGCCCGTCCTGGGCGTGCTCATCGGGGCGCTGGCCGGATACACGATCGTGGTGCTGCGGCTGCGGCGCGGGTTCTGGTGGTTCCTGCTGATCTTCGGTGGAACGATCTTCCCGTCGCAGATGCTGCTCGTGCCGCTGTTCGTCGGCTACAGCGACGCCGGGCTGTACGACAGCCGGCTCGGCATGATCCTCATCTACACGGCCATCAACGTGCCGCTGGCGGCGTTCGTGCTGCGCAACTTCTACACCGGAGTGGCCTTCTCGATCTTCGAGGCCGCCCGGATGGACGGCGCGTCCACCTGGCGCATCTTCTGGCGGGTCTACCTGCCGATTTCCACCAGCGCGCTCGCGGCCGTGTTCATCCTCGAGTTCACCTTCATCTGGAACGATTTGATCTTCGGTCTGACCTTGACACAGACCGAGAACGTGCGGCCGGTGATGACCGCGCTGGCCGGGCTGATGACCGACGTCTACGCCGGTACCCCGGTACCCGTCGGCCTGGCGGCGGGGCTGGTCTGCTCGCTGCCCACGGTCCTGCTGTTCCTGGCCACCCAGCGCCTCTTCGCCCGAGGCCTGTCTCTAGGGAGTGTTTGATGACGAGCCGGTTGTTGCAGCGGAGCCTCGGTTCCCCCGACTACGACGGGATCAGGCAGGCGCTGCGCAACGACACCTCGACCCCGGTGATCAGTGTGCGCGGCCTGGAGGTCCGGGTCGCCGTGCTGCCGCTGTTCACCCACGACGGCCGGCAGGCGATCAGGGTCTCGAGCACCCAGCCGCTGACGCACGTGCTGGTGGGCGTCGACAGCGCGTCGGGCACCGACGTGACGCTGCTCGTGCCCGAGGTGAGCGAGCCGCGCGAGTTCACGCTGGAGTCGCGGGACGACGCGGGCGTGGTCGGCTCCGCGCGGATCACCGTCACGCCGCAGCGCAAGTGGAGCGTGTTCGTCGTCCACCACTCCCACCTGGACATCGGCTACACCGACCCGCAGGGCACCGTCCTGCGGCACCACCTCGACTACCTCGACGCGGCGGTCAGGCTGGCCGAGGAGACCGCCTCCTGGCCCGACGACGCCAAGTTCAGGTGGACGGTCGAGTCGTCGATGCCCGCCCTGAAGTGGCTCGGGGCGCGTCCGGCCGAGCAGGTCGAGGCCTTCGCCGCGCTGGCCCGCGAGGGCGTCATCGAGGTGACCGCGCTGCCGTTCCAGCTCCACACCGAGGCGTGCTCCACCGAGGAGCTGTACCGGCAGCTCCGCTTCACCACCCAGCTCCAGGAGAAGTACGGCTTCGCCACCCGCTCCGCCATGCACACCGACGTGCCCGGCGCCGTCGTCGGCCTGGTCGACGCGCTGAACGCGGCCGGGGTGCGCTACCTGGCCGCCGCGCACAACTGGGCCGGGCGGTCGGTGCCGTACCTGCACGGCGGCGACAAGCTGACCAGGCCGTTCCGCTGGCGGGCGCCCAGCGGTAACGAGGTGCTGGTCTGGTTCACCGACACCCCGCACGGCATGGCCTACATGGAGGGCAACACGGTCGGGCTGACCGACTCCTACGAGCTGGCCGACGACCTGCTGCCCCGCTACCTGTCGGCGCTGGCCTCGCGCGGCTACCCGTACGGGCCCGGCACGTTCGGCTGGCAGGGCCCCGACGCGCCGCGCGAGCCGTACGAGCTGGACGTGCTGCACCTGCGCGTGCAGGGCGCGCACGCCGACAACGCGGGCCCCTCGATCGTGCCCGCGTCGATCGCGCGCCGGTGGAACGAGCAGTGGGCGTTCCCACGGCTGCGCTCGGCGGTCAACAGCGACTTCTTCGCGCACGTGGAGGAGCACTATCACGACCGGCTGGCCGTCCACGAGGGCGACTGGACCGACTGGTGGGCCGACGGGCTCGGCTCGGGCGCGCGCCCGCTCGGCTACGTCCGGCGCGCGCAGTCGGCGCTGCGCGCCGCCGAGACCCTGCACACGATCGCGGGCGCGGACGCCACCGGCGAGATCGACGAGGCGTACGACAAGGTGGCGCTGTTCAACGAGCACACCTGGGGCGCGGCCAACCCGTGGGAGGACGCCGAGGAGGCGGGCGACTCGGGCGGCCTGCAGTGGACCCGCAAGTCGTCGGGCGCCTACGACGCCCAGGACGACGCCTCCGACCTGCTCCAGGCCGCCACCCGCCGGTTCGCCGCCGCGCTCTCCGGCCCAGCGGAGGAACCCGCGGAGGAACCCGCGGAGCGGGCCGCGCTGGCCTCGTTCGCCGTCTTCAACCCGGGCACCCGCACCCGCACCGACGTCGTGCGGGCGTTCCTGCCGCGGGACGTCGTCGCGGCCAACGTGCCCATCGCGCTGGTGGACGCGCGGACCGGCGAGACGCTCGCGCACCACGAGGAGGTCGTGGACCCGGCCGAGTGGCCGACCCGGCCGATCGGGCGGCACCTGCACGCGGTCGTCCCCGAGATCCCCGGCTTCGGATACGCGCGGCTCGACGTGGTCCGCGCCGAGGCCCTGGCGCCCAAACCGGTCGCGCTCGACCTGGGCGGCGTGATCGAGAACGAGTTCTACCGGGTGGCGTACGACGTCCACGAGGGCTACATCAGCTCCATCTTCGACAAGAAGGCGGGGCGTGAGCTGGTCAACGCCGACGCCGCGGCCGGTTTCGGGCAGTACGTCTACGACCGGTACGCCACCGCCCCGCACTTCAACCACATGTCGGGGCACGTGGGGGCGCACGACAGGACGCTGCTCGGCGACCGTGCCATCGGCAGGAACGCCACCGTGCTCAAGGCACAGCGCACCGCCGTCGGCGAGAAGCTGGTCATCGAGCTGCAGGGCAAGGGCGTCGACTGGCTGCGCACCACGATCGAGCTGCACCACGGCGTCGCCCGCCTCGACCTGACCTACCAGCTCGCCAAGCAGGGCACCCCGGCCAAGGAGGCCGTCTTCCTGGCCTTCCCGTTCGCGTCCGGCCCCGCCTCGGCCTGGGAGCTGACCGGGGGCGTGGGCGGCCCGGACGTGCCCCGGGTGCCCGGCTCGGCCGAGTACATGCTGCCGATCAGGCACTGGATCGCCTTCGAGGACCCGGAGTTGACCATCGCCTGGGCCACCCTGGAAGCGCCGCTGGTGCAGCTCGGCACGATCCACATGCCGTACGCACCGTTCCCGCCGACCCTAGAAGAGGAGCAGGGGACGGTTTACTCCTGGGCGCTGAACAACATCTGGGACACCAACTTCCCCTCCCAGCAGCAGGGCGAGACGACGTTCAGGTACGCCGTCACGTCCGAGGTGGGCGTGCCCGGCAGGCGGCTGGGCGCGCGGGCGGCGGCCGGGCTGACGGACCAGTTCGTCGGCGCGCTGCTACCCGAGGGCCCGGCTGGGAGCGCAGCCCCGGCGACCCGCTCGTTCGTCACCGCCGACCACCCCGACGTGCTGGTCAACTCGATCGGGCAGGCGGGAGCCGAGCACGTGGTGCGGCTGCAGTCGCTGGCCGACGAGCCGGTCGAGGTGACGGTCAGCCTGCCGGGCCTGCGCACGGCCCGGGCGAGCGCGGGCCTGGAGCGCGAGCGGGAGCAGCTCGACGTAGTAGACGAATCGGTCAAGGTGCGGCTGCCCGCCTGCGGGGTCGCCGCCGTTTGGGGGACGTGCGAGTGAAGATCGTAGACATCCGGGCCACGACGGTCGCCGTCCCGCTGGAGGCGCCGCTGCGCCACAGCAACGGCGCCCACTGGGGACGGTTCGTCCGCACGATCGTCGAGGTCGAGGCCGACAACGGGCTGATCGGCCTGGGGGAGATGGGCGGCGGCGGGGAGAGCGCGGAAGCGGCCTTCCGCGCGCTCCTGCCGTACCTGAAGGAGCACGACCCCTTCCAGCTGGAGGCGCTGCGGTTCAAGATCGCCAATCCGACCGCGTCGCTCTACAACAACCGCACCCAGCTCCTCGCGGCCATCGAGTTCGCCTGCCTCGACTTGATCGGGCAGCATCTCGGCGTCCCGGTCTGCGACCTGCTCGGCGGGCGCATCCGCGACGCGGTGCCGTTCGCGTCCTACCTGTTCTTCCGGTACGCGGCCGAGGGGTACGCCGAGATCCGCACGCCTGACCAGCTCGTGGAGCACACCCGCGAGCTGAAGGCGGCGCACGGGTTCACCGTGCACAAGCTCAAGGGCGGCGTCTTCCCGCCCGACTACGAGCTGGAGTGTTACCGCGCGCTGGCCGAGGCGTTCCCCGGCGACCGGCTCCGCTATGACCCGAACGCGGTGCTGTCGGTCGCCGAGGGGCTGCGGTTCGGCCGCGCCATCGAGGGGCTGAACAACGACTACCTGGAGGACCCCGTCTGGGGGCTCGAAGGGCTCAGGGCCGTGCGCGAGCAGGTCAAGGTGCCGCTGGCGACGAACACCGTCGTCGTCAACTTCGAGCAGCTCGCCTCGAACGTGCTGCGCCGCAGCGCCGACGTGGTGCTGCTGGACACCACGTTCTGGGGCGGGATCCGGCCGTGCATCAAGGCGGCGGGGGTGTGCGAGACGTTCCAGCTCGGGGTGGCGGTGCACTCGTCCGGGGAGCTGGGCATCCAGCTCGCGACGATGCTGCACCTGGGCGCGGTGCTGCCGAACCTCACGTACGCGGCCGACGCCCACTATCACCAGCTTCGCGACGACGTGATCGAGGGCGGCAAACTGGCCTACTCGGAGGGCGGCATCGCCGTGCCGACGGGGCCGGGACTGGGCGTGAAGCTGGACAGGGAGCGTGTCGCCCGCTACGCGGAGCTTTATCGCGAAATAGGCGGTTATCCGTACGATCGCGACCCTGGACGGCCCGGTTGGTACGCCCAGGTGCCGAATGAGCGCTTTGCTGACCCCGCTATTTCAGGAGATGTCGCTACATAATTAGCCGTCATGGCTGAAGAACAGCGGCAACCTGCCGACAACCTCGTCACCACCCAGCATGCGCTCGCCGACGGCCGGCCGTACACCGCGACGACCGGCACCGTGGTCCTGCGCGAGGAGGTGACGACCGACGGCAGGTTCGACGGCCACCGGCCCAAGGCCGAGGTGTTCGTCACCGCCTACACGCTCGACGGCGCGGACCCGCTGACCAGGCCCGTCACGTTCGCCTTCAACGGCGGGCCCGGCTCGTCGAGCGTGTGGCTGCACCTCGGCGTGCTCGGCCCGCGCCGGGTGCTGATGGGCGACGCGGGGGCGCTGGCCGACCACCTGCAGACCCGTTACGGCATGTACCTCAACGGCCTGATGCTCATCTCCACCGTGCTCGACTTCGGCACGGTCCACTTCGCCATGACCTCCGGAGGAAGCCCGGTCCTTGAGGGCCGGGCGGAATCCGGATCCCGCGAGGGGTGGCCCTGCGGAGTCGGGACAACCTAGGGCGCGAAGCGCACATAACCTCACCTTCTCCCGTTCGCTGACGGATCTTTCTGTGCTGCGGCAAAATGCGAACGTGCGTACGGCGTACAAGGTGCGGGTCTACCCCACCCCCGAACAGGCTGTGGTGCTGAACCGCACGTTCGGCTGCGTACGCCTGGTGTGGAACAAGGCGCTGGCGTGGCGAGTCCACCGCTACCGCGCCGACGGGATCACGACGTCCTACGCGCAGAGCGACCGGTATCTGACCGAGTTGAAGCGCGATCCCGAGTTCGGGTTCCTGTTCGAGGTCTCCTGTGTGCCATTGCAGCAGACGTTGCGGCACCAGTACACGGCGTTCGTGAACTTCTTCGCCGGACGCGCCCGCTATCCCCGGTTCAAGTCCCGGCACGGCAAGCAGTCGGCGACCTACACACGCTCGGCGTTCCGCTGGAAGGACGGGCGGCTGTTCTTTGCGAAGATGGACGCGCCGGTCGCGTTCGTGTGGTCCTGGCCCGGCGTGGACCTTGCCACGCTGAACCCGACGACGGTGACCGTCTCGCGCGACCCCGATGGCCGGTGGCACGCCTCCTTCGCCGTTGAGACCGCCGGCGAACCCGGGCAGGCCCCGGCCACCGGCTCGGCGGTCGGTGTGGACCTGGGGGTCAAGGACTTCGCGGTCCTGTCCACCGGGGAGCGCATCGCCAATCCCCGTCATCTGGAACGCAAGGCGAAGAATCTGGCTCGCTACCAGCGGCGCATGGCCCGCAAACAGCGCGGCTCCAACAACAGGAACAAGGCGAGGGCGAAGGTCGCCCGCGCGCACACCAAGGTCCGTGACGCCCGCGCCGATTTCCTGCACAAGACCAGCGCCCGCCTGGTACGCGAGCACGACCTGATCGTGATCGAGGACCTGGCCGTCAAGAACATGGTCCGCAACCGTAGCCTCGCGCGGGTCATCTCCGACTGCGGATGGGGCGAGTTCCGGCGCCAGCTGCAGTACAAGACCGCCAGACAGGGGCGGCACCTGATCGTGATCGACCGCTGGTACCCCTCCAGCAAGACCTGCTCGGCGTGCGGGCACCTGCTCGCCGAACTCTCGCTCAACACCCGGACGTGGCACTGCCCGTCCTGCGGCACCCGGCACGACCGGGACATCAACGCTGCCAAGAACATTCTGGCCGCTGGTCAAGCGGTGTCCGCCTGTGGAGCTGACGTGAGACACTCCGGGTCCTCCCGGGTGCGGTCGGCTGTGAAGCAGGAAACCTCACTCGCGAGGGTGGGAATCCCCCTCCTTTAGAAGCGGGGAGGAAGTCAAATGATGTACGTTCACGAGCCGAGCCGCCTCCGGCAGTCGGCCGACCTGGCGGCGTTCGTCCGAGGGGTCTGAACTGGGAAAATAGGCCGTGTAACGCCCGGCGAGGATCGGCGAGTCATAACTTTGGGTATACCTGTCAACACGCTAGGTTACCGATCGAGGAACTCGCCGACCGAGGACACCACCGTGCGGCCGACCGTCCGGGCTGTCGGCGACGCGCTCGACGGCCACCGGCCGAGCCACGGGCGCCGCTGAACGACCGCGGCGGCTCCGGTTTCCGGGATCGGCCACACCGAACCAGGGCGCACAGAAAGCGGGTCGGCCATGGGCAGCATCGCAGGATCCCAACACGCTGGAACGGGCCGTCGCCGCGCCGGCCGCCCGCCGGGCCCGTCCGGCCCGCGGAGCCGCGCGCCGGTCGCGCGTTCGGCCGGTTCGCGGCCTTCCACGCCGCGCAGGCCGTTCTTATCCCGCCCCGGCGCCGCCCTTCAGCGCCCCGCGACGGCTGCTGGAAGTCGGCGCCGCGGGCAGGCGGTCGTCAGGCCAGGTAGCGGCCCGGTCGGCGCGCAGCCGGGCGTGTCCGGTGGAAGACGGGCTCGCCCGCAGGTGGGCGTCGGGTCAGCCGGAGGCCCGGTTCTGCGTCGGCTCAGCCTTTCGGCGGGGGATCGTCACCGCCGGGCGCGGCCGGTCGGCGGTGTGCCGCGGCGGCCTCCGGCGGCGCCGCGCGTTCGGCCGGCTCGCGGCCTCCCGCACCGGCCTCCGCCGGCACCGGCGCCGCGAGTCCCGCGTGCCGTGCACGCCAGGCTGCTGACAGGTAGCGGGCGCGCGGCCATCACGCGCTCGCGCGGTTTATTACCCGAGGGCTTATTACCCGTGCGCTCTCTGCCCGTGCGCCTATTGCCCGTGGCCGTCACTCGGGGAGGGCCGCCGGGTTGCGCGCGAGCAGGCCGCCGTCCACGCGGTGCTCGGCGCCCGTGATGAACGACGAGCGCGGTCCCGCCAGGAACGCCACCAGCTCGGCGACCTCCTCCGGCCTGCCGACCCGGCCGAGCGGGTGCGCCCGGCCCCACTGCGCGACCTGCTCCTCCTGTGACAGCGAGCCCCGCCACAGGTCCGCGGCCCAGCGCAGCATCGGCGTGTCGACCGAGCCGGGGCAGACCACGTTCACCCTGATGCCGTCGGCCGCGTGGTCCAGCGCCATGGCCTTGGTCAGGCCGTTCAGCGCCGCCTTGCTCGCCGTGTAGGCCGCCACCTGCGCCTGCGAGGCGAACGCCTGCACCGACGACATCACCACGATCGACCCGCCGCCCCGCGCCTTCAGCCGGGGGATCGCCGCCTTGCAGGTCAGGTAGACACCCTTGAGGTTGATGTCCAGGACCTCGTCCCAGACGTCCTCGGGGGTGTCGACCACGGTGCCGTACCGCTGCACGCCCGCGCACGTGGCCACGATGTCGAGCCCGCCATACCTGGCCACGGCCAGGTCCACGAGGTCGCGCATGTCGCCGGCCCGCCGCACGTCCGCGACCACGCCGGTGACGTGCTCGCTGTCGAGCACCGCGTCCTTGTCGGCGCCGCAGAAGACCACGGACGCCCCACCGTCGGCCAGCCGGTCCACCACCGCCCGGCCGATCCCCATCGAGCCGCCCGTGACCAGCGCGACCTTTCCTTCGAACTCACTCATGTCAGCACCTCCACGCGAAACCGCGACGTCCTCGTCTCGTGCGGTCCCAAGCTAAGCGCCGTGCCGTTCGCCACGGCCGCGGCCAGCCCGTCGGTGGGCATGCTGGAGAACGGTTCCAGCCCGATCGTGTACGCCCGGCCCCACCACGGGTAACCGGTGGACGCGCCGAGCTCCTGCCACATCCACAGGTACGGCAGGAGCGTCGCGTCCCACTCCACGCGCAGCCCGACGTCCCCCACGATCTCGTACCAGCCCTCGCTGAAGCCGGTCAGGTAGACGATGTCGCTCGGCGCGCCGTGCCCGGGGACCACGCTGAGGTCCGTCTCGCCGCCGCCCTCGGCGGGCACGACCGGCCACCGCCACGGCCCACCTGCCTGCACCCGGCGCCCGGCGGGGTTGATCGCGCTGTCGTGCGGGACCACGGTGACGCCTTCCGGCAGCCTGATCCTGGCGCCCGGCCGCAGGAACGGCTCGCCGTACACGATGTGCTGGCCCCA
Organism: Nonomuraea sp. NPDC005983; assembly: GCF_040614375.1. Taxonomy (NCBI): domain Bacteria; kingdom Bacillati; phylum Actinomycetota; class Actinomycetes; order Streptosporangiales; family Streptosporangiaceae; genus Nonomuraea; species Nonomuraea sp. NPDC005983. The sequence continues at coordinate 135,215 of NZ_JBEXUP010000004.1, read as the reverse complement.
CATGGCGTGCAGGTCGAGCCCCGAGTCGTTGGATGCGCGTCCCTCGACCTCCAGCGCGGCCGTGCCCGACGCCAGCCGCATGGTCCGCTCCAGCCGGTACGGCAGCCGCCTGGTCCGCACGCTCAGCCGGACGGCCACCTCCTGCGGGGAGTCGGCCAGCACCTCGACCTCCCACGGCAGCCCGGCCACCTCCCCGTGCTGCGCCAGCCGCGCGCCCCGGTACTCGCTCGGCGCGCCGCCGCTGGGGAAGATCTCCTGCCAGCCGCCCTCGTAGTGGTCGATGAACTGCGCGACGTCGTCCGCCGCCCCCTGCAGGTGGTCGTGCGGATTGCGCAGGCCCTGCGGGGAGAGCCAGACGAAGTCCGTGTCGGTGGGCTTGTGCAGGAACTCCACCACGTCGCCGCCCTTGTCGGGCACGACGGTCACGCGCAGCGCCTCGTTCTCAAGCACGACCGCCCGCAGCCCGTCGATCGTGACGAGCCGCAGGCGAGCCGCCCAGTTCCGTCTCACTCGAAGCTCACGTCGATGAACCGCGGGCGGTAGATGGAGACGTCCCGGTAGTGGTCGGTGTTGACGAAGCTGTTGACGTTGTACGAGACGACCAGCCCGTTGCCCGAGACGTCCGGGTGCGCGTGGGCGTTGTACGTGAAGATGTTCCCGCCCGTCTCCGGGGTCGTGTAGACGAGCTGCTTGCCGGTGAACGGGCCGGTGGGCGAGCACGAGGTGTAGGCCACGATCCGCGGGCTCAGCACCTCGCTCGTGTCATGCGTGATCAGGACGTAGCCGTTGCCCACCTTGGTCACGCTGTACTCGTTCGCCACCCCGCTCATCATCCGGGCCGAGTCGGCCTCGTCCGGCGACCAGGTGCCGTCGGCCTTCATGAACTCCCACCGGCCGAGCAGGCTCTGCCCCTTGACCCTGGCGAGGTGCATGTACTTGGGCGAGCCCAGGTCCTCCACGCCGTAGACGTAGGTGTAGCCGCCCTCCTTGAGTGTCGCGGACGCCCAGGAGACGCCGTGGCCGGAAGGCAGGTCGTGGACGTCGATCGGCTGGTTCAGCCGGCCCGGGACGAAGCGGGCGACCACGTTCTTGTGCCAGCGCCAGTCCCAGGCGCCGGTGCCGTACCGCTCGTACTCCTGGTAGGTCGCCTCCACCACGCCACCGGCGAGGGTCGCGTCGCCGGCCCAGTACCAGTGGTTCTGGTCGCGGGGCGGCATCACGGCCTTCGGCTGCTCCTGCGTCCCGTCGTGGATCGTGGAGAGCCTGCCGTCCTGCTCGACGGCGAAGGAGTTGTTGAGGAAGACGGTCGTCCCGCCCTCCTCGACGACCGGCGGCCTGGAGCCGTCGGCGTTCACCTGGCCGAGGAAGGTGTCGGAGAAGATCCACAGCTCCTTGCCGCTGGGCAGCCTGAGCGAGTACGTCCCGTCGGCGCCGGTCCAGTCGTCGGTGCGGCTGTTGTCGTTGCCGTAGTTGGTGAACAGGCTGGTCAGCCGGGCGTCGACGGTCGCGCCCTTGACGGCGGGGGCACACGCGGACGCGGCGGTGGCGGCCCGCTCGGTCGTGGCGGCCCGCTCGGTCATGGACACGGAGGGAGTGGGCTTGGGCGGTGCGGCCACCGCCTGGTGCGGCACGGCGGTGAGGCCGAGCAGCGCGACGCCGAGGGGGATGAGGGCGGACCGGAATCGCGTCATCGGACGTTCCTAGGGGGAAGGGGAGAAGTTCCCTACAGTTCTAGTCATTAGATCACTTACTGTCTACCCCCTCTGTGAGCCCGCCCTCATCGCGCCGTTACGTCATCGCTGTCCCGGCTTGTCCACGAGCTTCGTTTCGAGCTGGGCCGTGAGGGTGAGCGGCGTGCCCGCCTTGACGAAGATCGACGGGGTGCTGGTGTACTTCATCGTCCTGTCCTTCACCGTCACGCCGTAGGTGCCGAGGAAGCGTGCTTCGGGTGCCCGGTCCCTGCCCGTGTGATCCACAAGGTGCGGCGCTCGTCGTCGATCGCGTACCAGACGCGCCCGCCTGACGTGGCCTCGTACTGCCACTGTTCCAGCGCGTCGCCCCCCACCTTCACAACGCCGAGAGCGCCTTTGAGTGGATGCTGGCGGCTGTCGACATGCCGCGGGTCGCCGGTGATGGCGACCCAGGCCCTGTCGAGGTTCTCCTGGGCGTGGGCGAGCAGATGGCTCCAGCCCTCGGCGGCGCGGCGGTCGGCGAAACGCACGCGCCACGGATGAGGCCGGGGAACATCGTCACCTCGGCCGGCCATCAGGACTCGTCGATGGGGCGAGGAACGTCCGGCCCGTCGCCGGTGAACGGGCCCTGCAGTTCACGGGCGAGCTGCGGGTCGCTCCAGACGATCGCGGTGGATCGCCAGGAGGCCAGCGCGCGTCCGAACGGCAGCAGCTCGCCGGTGTCGGCTCCCGCGATCAGGTGGCCGAGCAGTTCACGCACGCACTCATGGCGCTCGGTGTCGGGCAGCCAGGTGACCCAGGGGAGTTCCTCGGTGAGAACCTCCTCGGCGAGGTCGCTGTTACGGCGGGCGACGATGGCCAGGGCCCGGGCGGCGATACGCAGGCTGGCCGTACCGGCCTCGAAACGCTCCGCCCGCATCAAGATGAGGTTCTCGTCGTCGCGCCGCTCGAGGATGACGTCGGCGCTTTCCAGCGACGGGAGGACCTGCGATGGGCCTCGCAGAAAGGCGCTGTACGGAAAGCTCTTCGTCGTCACGACCACAGTCTATCTGAAGTAGTTCAGACATGCTGGTGCCGCGGGTCGGCCGCCTTTCCCGGTGTGTCGAGCGCGGGCACACGGCTCTGGGGCGCGGGGGCGCGTCCGGGCGGCAGGCTGGCGGAAAACGTGGTGACCGGCGGGGAAGGTGGTCGATACCCTACGGCGGGAGCTGGAGGGGATTGAAGTGCCGCACGTCGAAGTTGGACATCTGACCTATGTGCTGCCCGATGGGCGGCCGTTGCTGACCGATGTCTCCTTCAGGATCGGCGAAGGGGTCAAGGCCGCGCTCGTCGGGCCCAACGGGGCGGGGAAGACCACGCTCATGCGGCTCGTCGCGGGTGATCTGCAGCCTGTTGAGGGGAGCGTGGCGAGCTCCGGCGGGCTGGGGGTGATGCGGCAGTTCGTGGGTAGCGTCCGCGACGGCAGCACGGTGCACGACCTGCTGCTGAGCGTCGCGCCGCCCGCCGTGCGGCTGGCCGCGGAGCGGCTGGCGCAGGCGGAGCTCGTGATGATGGAGCGCGACGACGAGAAGGCGCAGCTCCGCTACGCCCAGGCCATCAGCGACTACACCGACGCCGGTGGTTACGACATCGAGGTCCTGTGGGACACGTGCACGGTCGCCGCGCTCGGCGCGCCGTACGACAACGTGAAATATCGGGACGTGTCCACGCTGTCCGGCGGCGAGCAGAAGCGGCTCGTCCTCGAAGCCCTGCTCAGGGGCCCCGACCAGACGCTGCTGCTCGACGAGCCCGACAACTATCTGGACGTCCCCGGCAAGGAGTGGCTGGAGCAGCAGCTCAGGGAGACGCCGAAGACCGTTCTGCTGGTCAGCCACGACCGCCAGCTGCTGGCGAACGCGGCCGACCGGATCGTGACCGTGGAATCCGGAAATATCTGGATTCATGGTGGCGGGTTCGCCACCTACGCCGAGGCCCGCAAGGCCCGCAACGAGCGGCTCGACGAGCTGCGCAGGCGCTGGGACGAGGAGCACGCCAAGCTCAAGGCCCTGGTCGTCATGCTCCGTGACAAGGCCAGGTACAACGACAGCATGGCCCCGGCCTACCGGGCGGCCCAGACCCGGCTGCGCAGGTTCGAGGAGGCCGGTCCGCCCGAGCAGGCGCCCAACGACCAGAACATCAGCATGCGACTTAGAGGCGGGCGCACCGGCAAGCGGGCGGTCATCTGCGAGGGCCTGGAGCTGACCGGTCTGATGCGCCCGTTCGACCTGGAGGTCTGGTACGGCGAGCGCGTCGCGGTGCTCGGCTCGAACGGGTCGGGCAAGTCGCACTTCCTGCGGCTGCTCGCGGGCGAGCAGATCGGCCACTCCGGCGTCGCCAGGCTCGGGGCCAGGGTCGTGCCCGGCCACTTCGCCCAGACGCACGCCCGTCCCGACCTGCTCGGACGGACGCCGGTCGAGATCGTGATGACCGAGCACGCCAGGCTGAAGAACGAGGCGATGAAGGCGCTGGCCAGGTACGAACTGGCCGGGAGGGTCGCCGAGCAGCGGTTCGACACGCTGTCGGGCGGCCAGCAGGCACGGCTGCAGATCCTGCTCCTGGAGCTGTCGGGCGCGACGCTGCTGCTGCTCGACGAGCCGACCGACAACCTGGACCTGGCCAGCGCCGAGGCGCTTCAGGCCGGTCTGGACGCCTTCGACGGCACGGTCATGGCGGTCACCCACGACCGCTGGTTCGCCGCGGATTTCGATCGGTTCCTGGTGTTCGGTTCCGACGGAACCGTCTACGAGTCGCCGACCCCGGTCTGGGACGAGGCCCGGGTGGTGCGTCCCCGTTAAAGAGTTGGTACGGCCGTCGCGTGTCCTCTGCCAGAGGCGCTCGTGAACCGGCTATCACGGCAAAGTGATCCCGTGTAGTCGAACCGTCAGCCTCCTCGCACTCGGGGCGATCTGCCTCGCCGGGTGCTCCAGCGAGGAACAGAAGCCACAACAGCAGCTCAAACCGCTCGCCCTCAAAGAGCAGGTGTCGAACATCGTCAAGTCCGGCAGCGGGTACGCCGTGAACTGGGCCGGAGTGCTCACGAACAGCAACCCGTGGCACTTCGGCGAGCACGTGGTCGCCACGGTCGTCGCCCGCGACGCCGGAGGCGCCGAGGTGGTCAGGATGGACCAGCCGCTCGACGCGGTGCCGCCGGGAGGGTCGCTGGCCTTCACCGGCCAGGCGACCGCCACGGCGAAGCCGGCGAAGGTGACGATCGACTACCGGCCGGCCCAGTGGCGTCCCGCGGCCCGCATCGTCTCGGCGTTCAAGCAGTTCCCCGTCTCACGGGTGCAGACACTGCCTCAGAAGGACGGGTCGTACCTCATCACCGGATACGTCTCCAACCCGTACCAGCTCGCCGCCAGCAGCCTGGTGGTGAACGCGTTGCTGCGCGACAGCTCGGGCAAGCTGCTCGGCGGCGGCAGTACGTTCGTGGACGACGTCAAGGCGGGCGATCCGCCGCGCTTCATCCTGACCGTCGAGGGCCTGCCGCGGGGCACCAAGGTGGCCAGCACGGAGGTGACCGCCCGCACCTGGGGCTCGACCGCCCGCCCCTTCGAGGACCTGGCGCTCGGCGGCGCGGTGCCGGTGCACACGGTCAAGCCCACCACGGAGCCGTTCGCCGTGGACCGCGGCTCCCAGGCGATGCAGATGGCCGACCACAAGCAGTGACCGCCGCGCCCTGCGCGGGCGCGGCGGAAACGCGTTCCTCAATAAAGCGATAAATCAGGCACAAACCAAATCGCGGACGAATACGTGCGTGTCGTGCAAATGGCTAAAAACGTTTATGGCTGTGCGGTTAGCAAGGGATGCCATTCCCGCTGAATCGGTAGAACTGCTAGTTACTAATCCATTACCTTCGGTCACATGACTGACCGCGTCCTGGTCGAGGCTCTCCGCGCCGGCGACCCGGGTGCCCTCGCGGCGCTGTACGACGCGTACGCCGAGAGCATCTACCGATACTGCTGGTCCCTTCTCATGAGCGCCGACAGCGCGCAGGTGGCGCTGCGCGACACGCTGATCGCGGCCGAGGCGCACGCGGGCGCGCTGTCCGACCCGGGCAGGCTGCGTGCCTGGCTCTACGCGCTGGCGCGCGCCGAATGCCTGCGCCGCCGCATGGCCACACCGCCCGGCGCGGACGAGGCGCTGGCGGAGGCCCCGGTGCTCGACGACCCGGCCGACGCCGACCTGCGGGTGATGGCGTGGAACGCGACGCGGAGCCTGGCGCCGGCCGACCGCGAGGTGCTGGAGCTGTCGGCCGGGCACGAGCTGTCCACCGCGGAGCTCGCGGCGGTCCTCGGGGTGCCGCCGCGCCAGGTCGAGACGGCCCAGGAGGAGGCGCGCGAGCGGCTGCGCGAGGCGGTGGCGGCGGAGATCCTGGCCAGGAAAGGCCCCTACGACTGCCCGCGCCGGGCCCGCATCCTGTCCGGCTTCTCCGGAGAGCTGACGCCGGAGATGCGCCAGCAGCTGGTGCGCCACCTGCGAGGCTGCGAGGTCTGCTCGCCCCAGCGCTCGCGGCAGGTGTCGGCGGCCAAGGTCTTCGAGCTGCTGCCCCGGGTCGCGCTGCCCGGCTCGCTCAGGGTCAGGGTGATGAGCTGCTTCATCGACCCCGAGCTGACGCCGTACCGGCGGTACGTGGCCAGGCGCTCGGGCGGGCTCGACGCCGCCGGGTTTCCCGTACCGGACGGCAGGCGGCCGCGAAAATGGCCTCAGGCAGTGGGCGGCGCGCTGGCGGCGGTCGCGACCGTGGTGGCGATAGCGTTGATCTTCCACCAGTTCGGCAGCGAGAGTGGCGGCCTGCCGGGGCTCGCCACCGCCGCGTTCCCGCCGCCCGGCGAGCCGCCCGGCGTCAGGCTGCCCTGGCAGCCCGCCCCGCAGGACTCTCTCGTCAAGGTCGAGCGCATTCTCGACAGCACGGGAACGTTCCCGATCGTGTCGATCGCCTCCGCCCGCCCGGTGACCCTCCCCACGCCGAGCGCCGTCCCCGTCCAGACGTCCTCCACCCACACGAAGGCGCCGACGGCGACCGTGCGACCTTCCGGGGTGCTCACGCCCACCCCCGCACCTGCCGGGCCGACCGCCACGCCGAGCGAGCCTCCGAGGGACCACCAGACCCGCCCGACCCGCACCCCGTGCCCGACCCCGTCACGGTCCCGGACTCCCACTGCGACCCCCACAGTCGCTCCCACGGCCACCCCCACGGCCACCGCCACCGTCACCCCGACCCAGCAACCCACGAGCGCGCCGACGACTCCCGGCCCCGTCGGCACGCCCAGCGACCCCCAGGTCCCCACGCCCACCCAGACCGGCTGAGCCAGCCGATGGAGGCGTACGAGATCCGCGACGACCCCCACCTCGGGCGCCGGGTCTGCCCGCTGCCGGTCCGCGACGAGCTGGCCGCGCTCGTGCCCAGGAGCCACCGCGTCTCCTGGCCCACCTGGCTCGACCAGAGCCCCCGCATGCTCCGCGACCTTCTCGAGCTCTGCCGCCTGCGCACCGCCCGCGGCCTGGCCGTGCTGTCCTGGCTGGCGGGCGACGAGCCGCCGGCCGACCTCGACTGGCTCTGGGCCTCCCGCCGCCTGGCGGGCCCCCGCCAGGAACGCATGTACGCCGCGGCGGCCAGGGTGCCCGAGCCGGTGCTCGGGTTGGTGCTCGCCAACTGGACCTGGGTGCTCGACACCCGCCACGGCGGCCGGGTCACCGCCCCCTACCTGGCGGGCACCGCCTACCCCGGCGACGGGCACGTGGCGGCCGACGCCGCGATGACCCTCTACCAGACCTACGACAGGCATCCGGAGTCCCGACCGGCGCTCGCCGCCGCCTGGTCCGCCGCCCGGGTCACCGCCGACTGGTGCAAGGCGGCCGAACTCCATGCCGCGTACGGGAGCCGTACCCCCGTCTTCACCTATCCCCGGGCCGCCCAGCCCGCCGCCCCAGGGGTCCGCCCGTGGATGGAACGACTCTTCCGCCTGCGGTGACTACGTTGCGTGAGGTGCATGTGTGCGCTGAGTGATCAAGGGGAACGGAGTGCATAGGGAGATCACGCGTGAGGGGGATCTATGCACTCCGTCGGAGCAGCGTTTCTGGCCGCCGCCCTGGTCTTCGCCACGTGCCCCCAGGTCCACGCCGACCCCGTGCCGTCCCCGCGCGACGTGGCGAAAGCCCGGGAGGCCGTCAAGGAACGGGCGAAGCGGCTCGGCGCGGCCGGCGCGAAGCTCGCGGTCGCGCAGTCGCAACTGGAGGAGCTGGACTCCAGGGTGGAGCGGCTGGTCGAGGCGTACAACGGCGAACAGGTCCAGCTGGAACGTTCCCAGCAGGCGGCCACCGAGGCCAACACCCGGCTGGCCGCGGCAGACGCCGAGGTCGAGAAGGCGCGGCAGGCCGTGGCCGTGCTCGCGGCCGAGAGCTACGGCGGCCTGGACCTGCCAGAACCCGCGCTCAGCCTGCTCGTCGGCGTCGACGGAGACAGCGCCCTGCAGAGCGCGAGCCTGCTCGAACACCTCGGCCGCGAGCGCGCCCAGATCCTCGAGCACATGCGCGACGTGCAGGAGGTCGCGGCCATCCTGCGGGCCCAGGCGGCCGACGCCTACGCCGACCACCAGGCCGCGACCGAGCGCGTCAGGCTCGCCAAGCTCGCCGCCGAGGCGGCGGTGGCCGAGCAGAAGCGCGAGACCAAGGACCTCAAGGCCACGCGGGACGAGCTCCAACGGGAGGTCGAAGCGGCCCGTACCAGGGCGGAACGGCTGGCCAGGCAGCGCACGATCATGCGGACGAGGTACAGCAGCGCGCTGGTCGGCACCGGCTCCACCCACGGCGACCTCGCCGCCAACTGGGCCCTGACCCAGCTCGGCAAGCCGTACGTATGGGCGGCCGACGGCCCGTCCAGCTATGACTGCTCCGGCCTGACGATGCGCGCCTGGGAGCAGGCGGGAGTGACCATCGACCACTGGACGGGCACCCAGTGGACGTCCGGCCCGCACGTGCCGCTGGACCAGCTACGCCGCGGCGACCTGCTGTTCTTCGGCTACATCAGCGACGACCCCGGCACGATCCACCACGTCGGCATGTACGTCGGGAACGGCATGATGGTGCACGCCCCGCAGACGGGCGACGTGGTGCGGGTCGCCCCGATCGACCGATGGGACCTGGTGGGCGCCACCAGGCCCCAATGACGTGTCAGTGCGCGTGGCCCTCGGTCTTGGCCCGCTGGAAGGACCGCTCGATCTCGGCCTCGGCCTCCATGCGGCCCACCCAGTTGGCGCCCTCGACCGACTTGCCGGGCTCGAGGTCCTTGTAGACCTCGAAGAAGTGCTGGATCTCCAGCCGGTCGAACTCGGCCACGTGGTGGATGTCGCGGATATGCTCCATCCGCGGGTCGGTGGAGGGGACGCAGAGCACCTTGTCGTCGCCCCCCTTCTCGTCCGTCATGCGGAACATGCCGACCGCACGACACGTGATGTAACAGCCGGGGAACGTCGGCTCCTGCAGCAGCACCAGCGCGTCGAGCGGGTCACCGTCCTCACCCAGGGTGTGTTCGATGAAGCCGTAGTCGGCGGGGTACTGCGTGGAGGTGAACAGGAGCCGGTCAAGTCTGATCTTCCCGGTTTCATGGTCCACTTCGTACTTGTTCCGTTGTCCCTTGGGAATCTCAACGACAACGTCGAACTCCACCGCGGTTCCTCCGCTCAGGCCCCCGGGAACCCCCGGCAGGGCGTTAATGTCTCGTAGGCGAACACCAGAAGAGAGGTCAGGCGACGTGGCGCGGCACGAGCGGTGGGTGATGCTGGCCACTCTCGCCCTGCTCCAGGTGATGGTGATCGTCACCGGTGTGTACGCGGTGAACAACAACTTCAGCCTGGACGCGTTGACGAACCAGTCACCACCGGACGGGCCGACGGCGTCTCCCGAGGAGTCTCCCCCCGCCTCCGTGGTCACCGCGGGGCCTGTGCTGGCCCAGCTTCCGGCGAGGGCCGGAGAAGGACCTCTCCCGACCAAGGGTACTTTGACGCAGCAGCTCACCGACGCCCTGGGTGACGATGCGCTCGGAGACCGGGTCGGCGCGGTCGTCCTCGACGCCGCCACCGGCGAGCGGATCTTCGCCTCGAACGCCGACACGGGCATCACCCCCGCATCCACCACGAAGCTGGTGACCAGCACCGCGGCGCTCGCCTCGCTCGGCCCCGACACCCGCTTCTCCACCCGGGTCGTCCAGGGCGCCCAGCCCGGCTCGATCGTGCTGGTGGGCGGCGGCGACCCGACCCTCGCGGGCCCGTCGGCCAAACCCGGCAGCTACCCCAAGCAGGCGTCGCTGGCCACGCTCGCCGCGCGCACCGCGGCCACGCTGAAGGCGCGAGGCGTCACCAAGATCACACTCAGCTACGACACCAGCCTGTTCACCGGAGCGCCGATCAACCCCGGTTGGAAGCCGAACTACATCCCCGACGGCGAGATCGCGCCGGTGTCCGCGCTCGCGATCGACGAGGGCAAGCAGAACCCGGCCTCCTCCCAGCCGCGCGTCGCCGACCCGCCGCAGTACGCCGCCGCCGCCTTCGCCCGGCTGCTGCGCAAGAACGGTTTCACGGTCGGCCGGACGGTCCGCTCGGTGAAGGCCGCTCCCGGGGCCGCCGAGCTCGGCAGGGTCGACTCGCCGCCCGTCTACGCCCTGGTCGAGCACACGCTCACATTCAGCGACGACGACCTGGCGGAGGCCCTCGCCAGGCACGTCGCCGTCAAGGAAGGACAGGAGCCGTCGTTCCAGGGCGCGACCACCGCCGTGCTGGGGGTGCTCAAGCGGCTCGGCGCGTCCAAGGGGATCCAGGTCCAGGACGGCAGCGGGCTGTCCCCCAGGAACCGCATCAGCGCCGACGCGCTGGCCAGGCTGATCGCCATCGCCAGCAGCCCGGCCAACCCCGGCCTGCACGCCATCGCGTCCGGCATGCCCATCGCCGGGTTCTCCGGCACGCTCGGCAACGGCCGGCGCTTCACCGAGAAGGAGAGCAAGGGGCAGGTCGGGCTGGTCCGCGCCAAGACGGGCACGCTCAACAACGTCAACACGCTGGCGGGCATGGCCACCACCAAGGACGGGCGGCTGGTCACGTTCGCCTTCATGGCCGACCGCGTTCCGATCAACGCCGAACCCGTCCTCGACCGGCTCGCGGCCATCGTCGCGCGTGCTTGATGGCGATCCTTCGGATCGCGGCTCAGTCGCTGTGATCCGGTGTCTTCCCTCGTCGTTCAGTCGCTTCGCTCCTTCTCTCCTCAGTCCAGACACCGGCGCTCCTTCGCGGGTTTGATGGCGATACTTCTCAGCCGCTTTGCTCCTTAGCGGGTCAGAGACCGGCGCTTCTTCGCGGGTTGGGAGTGGAGCACGTACGGTGGACGGTATGCAGGTGATCGACTGGGATCTGGCCGTCTCGACCGGCACGCGCCTGGTGCGCCCCGGTCCCCAAGTGAGTCGTGAGGAGGCCAGGCAGGCCGTCGCCGAACTGCGCACACTGTCGCGCGAGGCCGAGGGGCACGTCCGTGAGTTCACCAGGATTCACGCCGAGACGGCGCCGCAACCGGCGACCATCGTCGACCGGCCCGGCTGGATCAAGGCGAACGTGGAGGGCTTCCGCGTCGTCCTCGAACCGCTCACCCAGCGGATGGCCGACGCCGTCAACGGGCCGCCCGCCATCGTCTCCGCGGTGGGCTCCCGCATCACCGGCGTCGAGGTGGGCGCAGTGCTGGCCTTCCTCGCCTCGCGGGTGCTCGGCCAGTACGAGCTGTTCCTGCCGCCCGACCCGACCGGGCGCGAGGCTGCGGGCCGGCTGACGCTGGTCGCGCCCAACATCGTGCACGCCGAGCGCGAACTCGACGTCGACCCGCACGACTTCCGGCTGTGGGTCTGCCTGCACGAGGAGACGCACCGGGTGCAGTTCACCGGGGTGACCTGGCTGCGCGAGTACGTCCGCTCGCAGATGACCGACTTCCTGCTGGCGTCCGACCTCGACCTGGGCACGCTGCTCGAACGGCTGCGCAACGCCGCCGACACCGTGGCCGACGTGGTCAGGGGCGGCGAGGGCAACCTGATCGACGCCATCCAGTCGCCGGAGCAGAAGGAGATCCTCGACCGGCTGACCGCCGTGATGACGCTGGTGGAAGGCCACGGCGACTACGTCATGGACGCCGTCGGGCCGTCGGTGGTGCCGTCGGTGTCCGACATCAGGTCCAAGTTCGCCCAGCGCAGGGAGGGCGGCTCGCGCCTCGACCGCACCGTGCGCCGGCTGCTGGGCATCGACCTCAAGATGAAGCAGTACGCCGAGGGCTCCGCGTTCGTCCGCACCGTGGTGGGGGAGGTCGGCATGGAGGGCTTCAACCGGGTCTGGACGTCCCCGGAGACCCTGCCGACGTCCTCGGAGATCACCGACCCGCGCAGCTGGGTGCGCCGCGTGATCGGCACCCCCGCGCTCCCGGCCTGACCCACCGCGCCCCCAACCCGATCCGCTTCGGCGGCGCGAGGTGCGGGGGCGCGGAACAATGGGACCCGTGGGTCCCCATCCAGCCGTCGCCGACGTGCGGCGGGTCGTGCGCGAGGCGCTGAGCGACCTCGACCGGGGCGCGCTCGTGCTCGCCGCGTGCAGCGGCGGCGCCGACTCGCTGGCCCTGGCCGCCGCGCTCGGCTTCGTCGCGCCGCGCGCCGGGCTCAGGGGTGGGCTGCTCACCGTCGACCACGGCCTGCAGGACGGTTCGGCGGAGCGCGCGGTGGAGGTCGCCGCGCTCGCGGGCAAGTTCGGGCTCGACCCCGCCGAGGTGCTCACCGTGCGCGTGGGCACGGCGGGCGGCCCCGAGGCCGCCGCCAGAGACGCCAGGTACGCCGCGCTCACCGCGGCCGCCGACAGGCTCGGAGCCGTGGCGGTGCTGCTCGGTCACACCCGCGACGACCAGGCCGAGACCGTGCTCCTGGGCCTGGCCAGGGGGAGCGGGCTCAGATCGCTCTCCGGCATGGCCGCGGCGAGCGGCCGCTACCGCAGGCCGTTCCTGGAGCTCTCGCGAGCCACCACGGTCGCCGCCTGCCAAGCGCTCGGGCTCGCCCCGTGGAACGACCCGCACAACGACGACGTCCGCTACACGCGGGTCCGCGTCAGGGCCGCGATCCTGCCGCTGCTCGAACGGGAACTCGGCCCAGGCGTCACAGAAGCGCTCGCGCGCACCGCGAGACTCGCCAGGGACGACGCCGACGCCCTCGACGAGTGGGCGGACATGGCGTACCAGAATTGCGCTCTTAGCGATATCGGCGGAATCGTGACGTTGACCGTCCCCGGGCTCGAAGGGCTCCCAGGGGCCGTCAGACGGCGGGTGCTGCGCAGGGCCGCCATCGCCGTCGGAGCGCCGTCCGGGGCGCTGTCCGCCACGCACGTGCTCGCCGTGGAGCGGCTCGTCACCGCCTGGCACGGGCAGAAGGGCGTGGACCTGCCCGGGGGTCGGACCGCCGTGAGGCGGTGTGGCACCCTGATACTCGCCATCAGTCCCATCCCGTAAGGAACCACAGGTGGACGCTGCCGACATGGGCAAGGACCTGGAGAAGGTCCTCATTCCACAGGACGAGCTCCAGGCGAAGATCAAAGAATTGGCCGGGCGGATCGACGAGGATTACGCGGGCAAGGACGTCCTGCTCGTGGGCGTGCTGAAAGGCGCGGTCATGGTGATGGCCGACCTGGCCAGAGCGCTGCACGTGCCCGTGCAGATGGACTGGATGGCGGTGTCGTCGTACGGCGCGGGCACCAGGTCGTCCGGCGTCGTGCGGGTGCTCAAGGACCTCGACACCGACATCATGAACCGCCACGTGCTGATCGTCGAGGACATCATCGACTCGGGCCTGACGCTGCACTGGCTGCTGGAGAACCTCAAGTCGCGCAACCCGGCCTCGCTGGAGATCTGCGCCGCGCTCCGCAAGCCGGACGCGGTGAAGGTGCCGCTCGACGTCAAGTACGTGGGCTTCGACATTCCCAACGAATTCGTCATCGGCTACGGCCTTGACTACGCCGAGCGGTACCGCAATCTGCCCTTCATCGGCACGCTTGCCCCGCACGTTTACAGGTAGCAATCCTGACGGTGGCCGGGAACACGCCGCAACCTGACGTACGTTGGTAGGGCAAGACCGGTGTAGCGGGCGGTCCCTCCGCGCGCTGTGCCGGTGTACCTTCTGACTCCAGGAGGGCGACCCTGTGTCCCCCTTCGGGTAGTCAGAAGTCGCGGCGTCGGATGCCGCGGCCCCGGGGCGTACCCGGGGTTCCAGGCCATGGTCAGGAAGGGACGGGCCCGCAAGGGGTTCCGCATCGGATGGATCTCAAGCGATTTACACGTGGGCCACTGCTGTGGATCCTGGGCATCGTCGTGCTGCTCCTGCTCGTCACCCAGCTCTGGAGCGGCGGGGGCAACTTCAAGCAAGCCGACACGTCCACGGTCCTCCAGCAGATTCGCGCCGGAAACGTCAGCAACGCCAAGATCGTTGACAAGGACAACCGGATCGAGGTGACGCTGAACACCCCGATCGCGGTCAAGTCCGGCGACACTCCGACCAAGATGATCCAGTCCGACTGGGTGTCCGGTTACGGCAGCAAGCTGACCGACGAGCTGCAGAACCAGGTCCAGGCTGGTAAGACCAAGAGCTTCACCACCGAGGTGCCTCAGGAGAACGTCCTGATCAGCATCCTGGTGAGCTTCCTGCCGATCGTCATCATCGTGCTGATCTTCCTGTTCATCATGAACCAGATGCAGGGCGGCGGCTCGCGGGTGATGAACTTCGGCAAGTCCAAGGCGAAGCTGATCACCAAGGACACCCCCAAGACCACCTTCGCCGACGTCGCCGGCGCCGACGAGGCCATCGAGGAGCTCCAGGAGATCAAGGAGTTCCTGCAGGCCCCGGCCAAGTTCCAGGCGATCGGCGCGAAGATCCCCAAGGGCGTCCTGCTGTACGGCCCGCCCGGCACCGGTAAGACCCTGCTGGCCCGCGCGGTCGCAGGTGAGGCCGGGGTGCCGTTCTACTCGATCTCCGGTTCCGACTTCGTCGAGATGTTCGTCGGCGTCGGCGCCTCGCGTGTCCGCGACCTGTTCGAGCAGGCGAAGGCGAACGCCCCGGCGATCATCTTCATCGACGAGATCGACGCCGTCGGCCGCCACCGCGGCGCCGGCCTGGGCGGCGGTCACGACGAGCGCGAGCAGACGCTGAACCAGCTGCTCGTCGAGATGGACGGCTTCGACGTCAAGGGCGGCGTGATCCTCATCGCCGCGACGAACCGGCCCGACATCCTCGACCCGGCGCTGCTGCGTCCTGGTCGCTTCGACCGTCAGGTCACCGTCGACCGTCCCGACCTGGAGGGCCGCAAGGGCATCCTCAAGGTCCACGGCCGCGGCAAGCCGTTCGCGCCGAACGTCGACCTGGACGTCATCGCCCGTCGCACGCCCGGCTTCACGGGCGCCGACCTGGCCAACGTGATCAACGAGGCCGCGCTGCTCACGGCGCGCGCCGACCAGAAGCTGATCACGATGGACGTGCTCGAGGAGTCGATCGACCGTGTCATGGCAGGGCCCGAGCGCAAGTCGCGGGTCATGTCCGACAAGGAGAAGAAGATGATCGCCTACCACGAGGGCGGTCACGCGCTGGTGGCGCACGCGCTGCCGAACTCCGACCCGGTCCACAAGATCACGATCCTGTCCCGCGGCCGCGCCCTCGGTTACACGATGACGCTGCCCATGGAGGACAAGTTCCTGGCCACCAGGTCCGAGATGATGGACCAGCTCGCCATGCTGCTCGGCGGGCGCGCGGCGGAGGAGCTCGTCTTCCACGAGCCCACCACCGGCGCCTCGAACGACATCGAGAAGGCCACGGCGGTCGCCCGCCGGATGGTGACCGAGTACGGCATGAGCGAGCAGCTCGGCGCCCGCAAGTTCGGCACCGGCCAGGCCGAGGTCTTCCTGGGCCGCGAGATGGGCCATGAGCGCGACTACTCCGAGAAGATCGCGTCCACGATCGACGAAGAGGTCCGCCGGATGATCGAGACGGCGCACGACCAGGCCTGGGACATTCTGGTCGAGTACCGCGACGTCCTCGACAACCTGGTGCTGGAGCTCATGGAGAAGGAGACTCTCTCCCGCGAGCAGGTGCTGCAGATCTTCGCACCGGTGGTCGTCAAGGAGCACCGCCCGTCCTACGCGGGCTACGGCAAGCGGCTCCCCTCCGACCGTCCGCCGATCCTGACGCCGAAGGAGCAGTCGACCAACGGCTCCCTCCCCTCCGGCCGCCAGGACGCTCTGCCCTCCGGAGAAAGTGCGTGAATTCGCACGACGTTGACCTGGGGCGGATCGAGAAGGCCGTCCGCGAGATCCTCTACGCCATCGGCGAGGATCCCGACCGCGACGGCCTCCTCGACACGCCCGCCCGGGTCGCCCGCGCCTACGCCGAGCAGTTCTCGGGGCTGGGGCAGCGGCCGGAAGACGTCCTCACCAAGGTCTTCGACGTCGACCACGACGAGATGGTGCTCGTCAGGGACATCGAGGTCTACTCGACCTGCGAGCACCACCTGGTCCCGTTCCACGGGGTGGCCCACGTCGGCTACATCCCCAACGACCGCGGCCAGGTGACGGGCCTGTCCAAGCTGGCCCGCCTGGTGGACGTCTTCGCCCGCCGCCCGCAGGTGCAGGAACGCATGACCAGCCAGATCGCCGACGCGCTGATGCGCGTCCTGGATCCGCGCGGGGTCATCGTCGTGGTGGAATGCGAGCACCTGTGCATGACGATGCGGGGTGTGCGCAAGCCGGGCGCCAAGACCGTCACCTCCGCCGTCCGCGGCGACTTCCGCACCAGCGACAAAACCCGCTCCGAGGCGATGGCGCTCATCCTGGGCCGCCACCCGTAGTCGTCCGCTTCTGTTTCTGTTTCTGTTCCGGCGGGGCCGGTCCCGCTCGCTAGGGCGCTTTTCTGTTACGGCGCGGCGGGCCGGCGTCGCTCGTTGAAGCCTTCTTCTGTTTCGGTGTGGCGGGCCGGCGTCGCTTGTTGAGGCCTTTTTCTGTTACGGCACGGCGGGGGCAGACGCCACCCGCCGTACGGGGCTGAGGGCCTCCAGGAATACGGCCTCTGACCGGTACGTGGCCGGGCGCCGTTACGAGACGGTGAGACCATCTCAGCCCCTTTCAATCTCCGGGCTTCACGCTTCTCATTGGGCACTTGGGGCGAATCGCGCGCATGGCGCCCCTCGTCAGGGCCTTCCTGCGACTCCGCCGGCACCTCTCCAACCCCTGTGGAACGAAGGTGACGGTGTCTATCTGGTCAAACGTGGGTTGCCTCCCTCGGGGGTGACGAGGTCGGGCTTCGAGGTGGGTGCGGCGTCCCTCTGAGGTGGCTGAGGACGCGTCGTAGCGGCGGGGGCGCCTCCCACCGGAGGAGCGTTTCCCTGGACAGGCGCCCGCCATGGTCGGCGGGTGGGGCTGGCCCATGCCGGCCGTAAAAGAAGCTCTTCTGCGACCACGGGAAGCGGGTCACGGAGGGGACGGACCCGGGCGGGAGCCAGGATCGCGGAGGGGATGAATCCCGGCGGGAAGCGGATCACGGGGGATCGGGGAGAGGCCGGGGCGCAGGCGGGGTGTGCACTATCACGGGAACGGGATGGGGGCGGGGAGCGGATCGCTGGGGTGGGGGGATCGTGGCCGGGACGCGGGATCGTTATGGGGAAGGGGGGACCCGTGGCGGTGTGCGGGATCGGGCACCGCCTAGGCTTGGGGCATGACTAGCGTGCCGGGGCTGAGAGTCGAGGAGCGGTGCCTTGTCATGGGCGTGGTCAATGTGACGCCTGACTCGTTCTCCGACGGCGGCCTCTGGTTCGACGAGGCCGCGGCCATCAGTCACGGGCTGGAACTGGTCGCCGACGGGGCCGATCTGGTCGACGTGGGCGGCGAGTCGACGCGTCCTGGCGCCGCGCGGGTGTCGCTGGAGGAGGAGCTGGCCCGGGTGGTGCCGGTGATCCGGGCGCTGAGCCGCGAGGGGGTCTCCGTCAGCGTCGACACGATGCGGGCAGAGGTCGCCAAGGCGGCGGTCGAGGCCGGTGCGAAGCTGGTCAACGACGTGAGCGGCGGCCTGGCCGACCCGGAGATGCCGCGCGTGGTCGCCGAGACGGGCGTCCCGTACGTGGTGATGCACTGGCGTGGTCACAGTCACGACATGCAGAGCAGGGCCGTCTACGCCGACGTGGTGGTCGAGGTGCGCGAGGAGCTGGCCAAGCGGGTCGATCTGGTGCTGGCGGAGGGCGTGTCCGAGGAGCAGATCGTGCTGGATCCGGGGCTCGGCTTCGCCAAGAACGCCGAGCACAACTGGGCGCTGCTCGCGGGGCTGTCGCAGCTGACCGAGCTGGGTTACCCGCTGCTTGTCGGGGCGTCCCGCAAGAGGTTCCTGGGGCGGCTGCTCGCCGACCCCGACGGCACACCGCGTCCGTTCGACCACAGCGACGACGCCACGACGGCGGTGACGGCGCTGGCCGCGCATCAGGGCGCCTGGTGCGTCCGGGTTCATCAGGTACGTCCTAACGCCGATGCCGTGCGGGTGGCCTCCGCGTGGAAGAGAGCCGGAGCCAGCACATGAGCGTCGACACCGCCGCGATCGAGACGGTCAACCAGGCGTTCTACACCGCGATCGAGGACGCTGACCTCGACAGGATGACCGAGATCTGGGCCGAAGACTCCGCCGAGGAGCAGGTGAGCTGCGTCCATCCGGGCTGGTCGCTGCTGTCCGGGCGGTCGGAGGTGCTGCGCTCGTGGGCGCTGATCATGGCGAACACAACCTACATCCAGTTCGTGCTGACGGATGTGAACACCACCGTGCTGGGCGATGTGGCCGTGCTGACCTGCGTGGAGAACATCCTCACCGCGGGCGAGGAGGGCGAGTCGAGTTTCGCCGCGGGCAAGGTGGTGGCCAGCAACGTGTACGTCCGCACCGGGCAGGGGTGGCGGCTGTGGATGCACCACAGCTCGCCGGTGCTCCAGGGAGACGACGACGAGGAGGAGGAAGGCGAGCTTGAGCGCTGATCGCATCGCGCTGAAGGGCCTGCGGGCCCGGGGAAGGCACGGCGTGCTGGCGGCGGAGCGGGAGCTGGGGCAGGAGTTCGTGGTCGACGCGACGCTGTCCCTCGACACGGCCCCGGCGGCGGCCTCCGACGACCTCACCCAGACCGTCCACTACGGTGAGCTCGCACAGGCGCTGGTGAAGGTCGTGGAGGGCGAGCCCGTCCAGCTGATCGAGACACTCGCGCAGCGCCTCGCGGACGTCTGCCTGGCCTACGAGCAGGTACGGTCGGTTGAGGTGAGCGTGCACAAACCGGCGGCGCCGATCCCGCTGCCGTTCGACGACGTGGTGGTGACGATCGAGAGGGGACGCTCGTGAAGACCGTTCTCGCGTTCGGCAGCAACCTGGGTCACCGCTTCCAGACGTTGCAGGGCGCCATCGACAGCCTGTTCGACGCCCCGGGGCTGGACTTCGTGACGGCGTCGCCGGTCTACGAGACCGAACCGGTGGGCGGCCCGGCGGGTCAGGAGCCGTATCTCAACGCGATCGTGATCGCCGAGACCACGCTCGCGCCGCGCACGCTGCTTGAGCGGGTGCAGAGCGAGGAGGCCGCGTTCGGCCGGGTCCGCCGGGAACGCTGGGGGCCGCGCACGATCGACATCGACCTGATCACGGTGGGCGATGTGATCAGCGACGACCCGGAGCTGACGCTGCCGCACCCGCGGGCGCACGAACGGGCGTTCGTCCTGGTGCCGTGGTTGCAGATCGATCCCGACGGCGTGCTGCCGGGCCGGGGGAGGGTGGCCGACCTGCTCGTCGGCGTGGACCAGAGCGGCGTCTCGCTCCGCGACGACCTGAAGCTGCAGAGGCCCGATTGACGCCCACCCGTCCCGGCCCGCTGGTCGGCCTCGTCATCGTCGTCGGTTTGGTCACCTGGGTGGTCGTCCGCCAGTTCTACGACGAGCTGCCGATCGTCCCGTGGACCGCGATCCCCACGGTCCTGCTGCTGGCGCTGGGCGAGGCGTACAGCGGGTGGGTCACCAAGGCCAGGATCGCCAGGAAGCCCGACACCAAGCCGGTGGAGCCGCTGGCGGTGGCTCGGCTGGCGGCGCTGGCCAAGGCGTCGGCGTACGCGGGCGCCGTCTTCGCGGGCGTCTTCGCCGGGTTCGCCCTGTTCACCGTCCAGATGCTGACCAAGGAGACGCCCCGCTTCGAGTTCTTCATCGCGACGGGCTCGTTCCTGGCGTTCGTGGTGCTGATCGGTGCAGCTCTCTACCTGGAGCACTCTTGCCGCATCCCGAAGGGCCCGGAGGACAAGCAGCCCAAGTAGGGGGCTATGTGGGCGTTCTCCGCCTGAAGAGGTAGATGACCGGCAGGGTGCAGACCAGCGGGCCGATGACGGCGATGGGACGTTCGAGCCACCACTTGAGATCGGGCGGCACCTGCGCGCCGAGCGAGCCGAACAGCCACCACGACAGGCCGAGCGCGATGGCCATGCCGGTGGTGTGGAAGAGGAACAGCGGCAGCGCGTAGCGGTTGATGGTGTCGTTGACGCGACGCCAGCCCGGCTTCTCAAGGAGGCGCTCCATCGACG
This sequence comes from Nonomuraea sp. NPDC005983, assembly GCF_040614375.1. Classification (NCBI taxonomy): domain Bacteria; kingdom Bacillati; phylum Actinomycetota; class Actinomycetes; order Streptosporangiales; family Streptosporangiaceae; genus Nonomuraea; species Nonomuraea sp. NPDC005983. Next base: position 114,862 of record NZ_JBEXUP010000004.1, on the reverse strand, counting down.
GGCGCAGCACCTCCACCAGGCCGATCTGGAAGATCAGCAGGGCGACGATGACGAACGTGGGCGGGGCCATGTTGGACCACTTGTCGCCGGGGACACCGACCATCGAGCCGGGGTAGATGCCCGAGTAGACGAGCCCGAACAGGGCGAACAGGCCGGTCCACAGGATGCCGACGTCGTAGCGCCTGGGCAGGATGACGATCCGGTCGTAGAAGAACCCTGCCTGGTGCGCCAGGCCCCAGACCAGGACCATGTTGAGCCAGCCCACCCAGTCGACGCCGTAGCGGAAGCGCACGACGTCCACGACCAGGGAGGCGCCGCCGAGCCAGATCAGCGCCAGCACGTCGTAGCGGCGGTGCAGCCACAGCGCGACCGGGAGCAGCGCGATCAGCACCAGGTAGACGCCGAGGAACCAGAGCGGGCTGAGCACCAGCAGCACCACCCGCCACATCCATGGCACCCCGAACGCCCAGGTGACGGCCGCGCCGATGGCGATCCAGATGCCCGACAGGAAGAGCGCGGGGATGGCCAGCGCGCGGATGCGCCGCCAGACGAACCTGCCGATGCCGAGCCCGCGCGCCTGCGCACGCTCCCACGACAGCAGGTGGACATGCCCTCCCACGTAGAAGAAGAGCGGCAGAACTTGTAAGAGCCAGGTGAAGATCCACAGCCCGGACGTGAAGCCGAGCGGGCTGGTCGGTTCCGGGCCATCGGGCTTCCACTGCAGGATCGTGAACGCCCAGTGCCAGACGACCACCACGACCAGGCTGAGAGCGCGCAACCAGTCGACGTACTTGTCACGCTGAGGCTTGTCACGTTGAGGAGCTGTCACTTGTCTGTCACTTGTCGATGTCACCTACGACGAAGAACATCGAGCCGAGAATGGCCACCATGTCGGCCACGAGGTGGCCTGGCAGCATCTCCCGGAGCACCTGGATGTTGCTGTAGGACGCGGAGCGAAGCTTGAGTCGCCACGGGGTCTTGTCCCCCTTGGACACGAGATAGTAGCCGTTGATGCCGAGCGGGTTCTCCGTCCAGGCGTAGGTGTGGCCCTCGGGCACCTTGAGCACCTTGGGCAGGCGCTGGTTGATCGGGCCCTGCATCGAGCGCAGCCGCTCGACGCACGCGTCGGCCAGGTCGAGCGAGACCTTCAGCTGGTCGAGCAGCACCTCGAAGCGCGAGTGGCAGTCGCCCGCGCTGCGGGTGACGACCTTCACGGGCAGCTCCGGGTAGGCCAGGTAGGGCTGGTCGCGCCGCAGGTCGAAGTCGACGCCGGAGGCGCGGGCGATGGGGCCGCTCACGCCGTACTGCATGATCTGCTCGCGGCTGAGGACGCCGACGCCCCGCGTACGGGCGAGGAAGATCTCGTTGTTCAGGATGAGGTTCTCGATGTCGGGCACCCGGCGCCGCGTCTCGGCCACCACCTCGGCGACGCGGTCGAGCCAGCCGAGCGGCAGGTCCTCCTTCAGCCCGCCGACGCGGTTGAACATGTAGTGCATGCGTCCGCCGGAGATCTCCTCCATGACGCCCTGGATGCGTTCGCGCTCGTTGAACGCGTAGAAGACGGGGGTGATCGCGCCCAGTTCGAGCGGGTAGGAGCCGAGGAACATCAGGTGGCTGAGCGCCCGGTTCAGCTCGGCGAGCAGCGTACGCGCCCAGACCGCTCTGACGGGCGCTTCCATGCCGAGCATGCGTTCGGCGGCGATCACCACGCCCAGCTCGTTGGCGAAGCCCGACAGCCAGTCGTGCCTGTTGGCGAGCATGATGATCTGCCGGTAGTCGCGGACCTCGAACAGCTTCTCCGCGCCCCGGTGCATGTAGCCGATGATCGGTTCGGCGGCGGCGATGCGCTCGCCGTCGAGGGTCAGCCTGAGCCTCAGCACGCCGTGGGTGGACGGGTGCTGCGGGCCGATGTTGAGGATCATGTCCTCGGTGGCGAGCTCTTTCGCGCCTGCCCCGATCCCGACCACGCGTTCCGTCATACGGCCATGCTGCCACCGGCCGCTGTGGTGTTCCAGCCGGGGGGTCAAGGGGACACCACAGGGCAAGGGTCAAGGAACGGTATGAAAGCGCATCGCGGGGTGTCGAGGGGGGAGGGGTACGAGCAACGGGGGGAGACACCATGAAGAGAGTTCTGTTCGACGGAGCCGCGCTGATCTCCCGGCTGCTGCTCGGCGTGATCTTCTTGGCGCACGGATTGCAGAAGTGGCAGGCCGGCTTCGGAATCATGGGCCGGCTGTTCACCCAGGCAGGCATCCCGCTGCCGCAGCTCTCGGCCGCGTACGCCACTGTCGTGGAGACTGTCGGCGGCGCCTTCCTGATCATCGGCCTGCTGGTGCGGCTGTCGGCGCTGCTGCTGCTCATCGAGATGATCGGCGCGTACCTCTTCGTGCACGCCGGTCACGGGATCTTCATCGAGACCGGCGGGTGGGAGCTCGCAGGCGCGTCGGCGGCCGCGCTGGTGCCGCTCCTCGCGCTGGGCGGAGGCCGGGTCGGCGTCGACGGCATCCTCAACAGGATGTACAGACGGCGTGCCGAGCGCCGCGCCGCCGAGGCGGACCTGGCCGCGCACGCGCCGACCGTGCCCGCCCCGACGGGCACCGGCGAGCCCCACGCAGGTGAGGCCCGCCCTGGGGAGTCCGGCACTGGCGAGCCCCGCCGCGGAGAGAGCGGGGCTGGGGAGTCGGCGCACCAGACCAGGCCGACCTCGATTCCCCGGCAGGGCACCGCACCCAGCTCGGGCAAGTTGACCGACGACGACATCCCGGAGATCGACTCGCTGATCTCCGACGAGCCGGGAAAGGGGCGCCCGCCGAACCGCTGACGAGAGCCGACCGCCACCTGAGCCGCGCCGTCGCCGGCCTGGTGGAGGGCTAGCGCCGGGTGGTGAGGTCGCGGAGCGCGCCGATCAGGCGGTCGACGTGCTCCTCCGTCGTGCCGAGGCCGATGGAGGCCCGCACGGCCGAGGCGGTGCCGTCCTCGCAGCCGCCGTCGGCCGTCCCGAGCAGGTGCCGGACGAACGGGTGCGCGCAGAACTTGCCGTCGCGCACCCCGATCCCGTGCTCGCCCGACAGCGCCTCGGCGACCTCGCGGGCCGAGTACCCGTCGACGACGAACGAGACGATGCCGACCCGCGGGTGGTCAGGGCCCCACAGTGACAGCTCGCGCACGCCGTCGATGGCGGCCAGCCCGGCGCGGAGCCGCGCGATCAGCCGCTCCTCCTCGCGCACCAGCGCGGTCCAGCCGGTGGCGGTCAGCGCGTCGCAGGCGGCGGCGATCGCGATCGCGCCGAGAACGTTGGGGGTGCCCGCCTCGTGGCGTGGCTCCGGGTCGTCGTGCCAGTCGGTGCCCTGGTCGGCGGCGTCGGCCGCGCCGACTGAGCGGACCGCGCCGCCGCCCTTCAGGTACGGTTCGCCGACCGAGAGCCAGTCGCGCCTGCCGACGAGGACGCCCGCGCCGAACGGCGCGTACAGCTTGTGCCCGGAGAAGGCCACGTAGTCGAGGGCGAGCGCCGTCAGATTGAGCTGCCGGTGGGGGACGAGCTGGGCCGCGTCGACCAGGATGCGGGCGCCGTGGCGGTGCGCGATGTGGGCGAGGGCGGCGATCGGCCAGAGCTCGCCGGTCACGTTGGACGCGGCGGTGACGACCAGCAGCTTGGGCCCGTCGATGCCGGCCAGCGCCTCGTCGGCGATGCGGACGGCCTCACCGGGGAAGGGGGGCGGCGCAAGGCGTACCGCGCGGGCCCAGGGCAGCAGCGACGCGTGGTGCTCGGTGTCGAAGACGACCACGGTGGTGTCGGCGGGGAGGCAGCCGGCCAGCAGGTTGGTGGCGTCGGTGGTGTTGCGGGTGAAGATCACCGCGTCGTCGGGACGGGCGCCGACGAAGGCCCTGACGGTGTGCCGGGCCTGCTCGTAGCGGGCGGTGGTGAGCTGGGAGGCGTACCCCGCGCCGCGGTGCACGCTGGAGTAGGCCGGGAGCGCGGCGGTGACGGCGGCGCTGACCGGCTCGAGACAGGGGGCGCTCGCCGCGTAGTCGAGGTTGGCGTAGCCGACGAGCTTGCCGCCCTTGACCGGTACTTCCAGGTCCGCGCCGAGTACGGCGGGCAGGGGACGCCGGTCATGGATGGGACGGTCCTCGCGAGCGGCGGGGACCGTCGCGGAGTTGAAGATCGTCAGCGTGGACACAGCAAACCTCCTGGGGTCATCGGACCCCTGGAGCAGCCACGGAGCCCGCGCTTGCCCGCCACACCCCGTGGCGGACCAGGTCTTCACCCGGGGCACCCCGCCGCGGACGCGAGGGTTGCCGGCCAGCAAGCCGGGGCTGTGCGCTGGCACTCATGACCTACGTCGGGAACTATAACCGACACCCGGCCCACGATCGCAAGTCGCGAACTTCTCCAGCCGTCGGGTCGTTGGACCCAGAACGATCCGCCACGGTACGGCGGAAGGCAGATGTGAGACTGGGTGATCGACCCTCAGATCTGGATCGGGTTCTGCCGCCTGCTCCTGCTGCTCGGGCTGTCGTGGGTGGTGCGGCTGAAGCCGCCGCTGCTCGAGGTGTTCGGCATCTCGGGACGCGACCTGCCGCTCAACATTCGAGTACGCAACAAGCACGCCAAGCACGAAGAGGTCGCTTCTAAGATGAAATAGTGCGCTTCGATCCTTGGAATCCGGATTTCGTCGCTTTCCCCTACGGTGTCTACTCCGAGCTGAGGCGTGACGCGCCCGTCAGCTTCTTCGAGCCGACGGGTCAGTGGCTCGTCTCCCGCCATGCCGACGTCAACGCCCTGCTCAGGGACCGCCGGCTGGGCCGCTCCTACCTGGAGGTGGCCACTCACGAGGAGTTCGGCAGGCAGCCGGAGCCGGAGTTCCAGGAGCCGTTCTGGCGGATCTCCAGAGCGGGCATGCTGGACGTCGAGCCGCCGGTGCACACCAGGCTGCGCCGGCTGGTCTCCAAGGCGTTCACCCCGCGCATGGTCGAGTCGCTCCGCCCCCGGGTCCGGGCCATCGCCGAGGGCCTGGTCGGCGCGTTCGTGGAGAAGGGCGGCGGCGACCTCATCGCCGAGGTGGCCGAGCCGCTCCCCGTGACGGTGATCGCCGAGATGCTCGGCATTCCCGAGCAGGACAGGCACCTGTTGCGCCCCTGGTCGGCGGATATGTGCGGGATGTACGAGCTCAACCCGAGCCTGCAGGCCCAGCACGCGGCCGTCAGGGCGGCGTCGGAGTTCGCCGACTACCTCAAGGACCTGGCGCGCTCCAGGAAGGCCGCCCCCGGCGACGACCTGATCAGCGCGCTCGCACAGATCGACGAGCTGACCGAGGACGAGCTGGCCGGCACCTGCGTCCTGCTGCTCAACGCCGGCCACGAGGCCACCGTGAACGTCACGGGCAACGGCTGGCGGGCCCTGCTGCGCAACCCGGGCGAGCTGGCCAGGCTGCGCGAGGACCGCTCGCTGCTGCCCACGGCCATCGAGGAGCTGATGCGCTGGGACACCCCGCTGCAGCTGTTCGAGCGCTGGGTGCTGGAGGACATCGAGATCCACGGGGTCCGCATCCCGCGCGGGGTCGAGGTGGCGCTGCTGTTCGGCTCGGCCAACCACGACCCCGAGGTGTTCGACGACCCGGAACGGCTCGACGTGGGCCGCGCGGACAACCCGCACATCTCCTTCGGCGCGGGCATCCACTTCTGCCTGGGCGCGCCGCTGGCCAGGATCGAGCTGATGGAGTCGTTCGGCGCGCTGCTGGACCGGACGTCCAAGCTGGAGCTCGTCAGCGAGCCCGAGTGGAAGCCGGGCTACGTCATCCGGGGCCTGCGGTCGCTGGACCTCAGCGTCGCTGGCTGAGCCAGCCGAAGCCGCCCAGGCCCAGCGGGTCGATCAGCTCGGCCTCCTCCGAGGCTCGGGCCAGGGCCCGGAGATAGCCGCGCGGATCGGTGCGGGCCAGGTCGATCGGCGGACGGGTGCCGGTGATGCCCAGCGCCCGCAGCGCGTCGCGCTGTGTGGACAAGGTTGTGGATATCGCGCCGGCCAGTTCGCCGGCCGCCGCGCATGCGTCGAGCGCGACATGTGCGGTGATATCGCAGGTACCGTCGGGGATGGGCGCGACGACCGAACCGTCGCGGTATCCGGTGAGAGTGCCGCAAGGCGGACGGTTATCCACAGGGTGTGCATAATCGACGGCCACTGCGCGGCCCTTCCTGAGCCGTCCCAGGACGGAGGCCCAGGCCGCGTCGCGGGGGCGGCCGATCTCGGCCCGCGCGCCCACTCGCGACAGCCGCCACCACCGCTCGAGCCAGGCGAGGTCGGCGGGAGGCGGCGGGTCACCGAGCCGTTCCTCGCCCGTCTCCGTGTCGATCAGGACGAGCCGGGGTCCGTCGGCGGTCTGCTCGACCACGTCCAGCGGGACGTTGTCGAGCCACTCGTTGGCGATCGCCAGCCCGGTGATGCCCGAGGGGATCGTCGCCCGCCAGGCGATCGGCTCGGCCAGGCCGTCGGGCCTGGTGGAGAGCTCGACGGCGGTGATGCACAGCCGCTCGCGCAGCGCGGGCTCCGCGGCGTCGAGGACGCGGCCGACCAGGACGCCCTCACCCGCTCCGATGTCGACGAGGTCGAGCCGGGGCGGCGAGCCGAGGTCGGCGTCGACCTCCAGCAGCAGGGCCAGCACGGCCTCGGCGAACGCGGCCGAGGCGCTGACCGAGGTGCGGAAGTGACCGGAAGGCCGTTCGCGCAGGTAGAAGCCGCCCTCGCCGTACAGCGCGCGCTGGGTCGCGGCGCGCCAGGTGAGCCACATGCCCTGGACTATCTCACGCTCTGGGCAGACAACGCACAGTAATGAGATGGCCACGTCTTGTGGCGAACATGCGCTAGCGTTACCGAAAGTCATCGAGCGGCCACGATCGGTCGTCCCCTTTGTGTCGGGGTGGTCGTCTCGAACGTGACATTCGTCCCCGCGGCTCAGGCCGCGTTCCGAGAGGAGCTCTCGTGTTCAAGAAGACCCTGGTCGTGGCCGGCGCGCTCGCCATGCTGTCGCTGGCCGCCCCCGCCTACGCCGATGACACCAGCGGCGACGGTGGCGTGCTGTCCGGCAACCAGATCTTCGCGCCCATCACCGTGCCGATCGACATCTGCGGCAACGCGGTGGCGATCCTCGGCATCGCGGGCGCCGGCTGCATGGGCGGCGCCTCCGCCCACGTGCACCGCTACTAGACAAAAGCCCGGGCCGGCTTGAGACGCCGGTCCGAGCTCTGCGGCCGGCCAGTCGGCGGATGGCCGTGCCACGTGCGCACCCCCGAGGAGTCCGAGGGCACGGTTGCGGGCGTCGGGCCCAGCCAGGGCTCGGCGCCCGCTGCCCTGCGATGACCCCTCTCCTCATCTCTTCCGACAGGGGGTGCATGAATTGTCTGCCCTTGTCCAATTTGTCGCTAACTCAACATGCGGCAAAACCCCAGTCACATGCGTAGTGTCCGGTGGCCGTTACGCTGGTCGGCAGTGCCATCAGGTCGACAGGGGTGGGACGTCATGGACGCAGGTGATCGCCCGGCACGGCTGGCCGTCGGCGTGCTGGGAGCAGGGAAGGTCGGCTCCGCGCTCGGCGCGGCGCTCGCCCAGGCGGGGCACCGGGTCGTCGCCGCCAGCGGGGTCTCCGACACCGCCCGCCGCTGGGCCGCCGATCGGCTCGGCGTCGAGCTGTCCAGGCCCGACGAGGTGGTTACGGCGGCGGAGCTGATCCTGCTCACCGTGCCCGACGACGCGCTGCCCGACCTCGTCACGGGGTTGGCCGCCACGGGCGCCGACCTCAGGGGCAAGATCCTCGTCCACACCAGCGGCGCGTACGGGCTGTCGGTGCTCGATCCGGCGGCCGAGGCGGGGGCGATGCCGCTCGCGCTGCACCCGGTGATGACGTTCACCGGCAGGGACGACGACCTCAACAAGATCACCGGCTCCTCGTTCGGCGTGACCGCGCCCGAGCCGCTACGTCCCATCGCCGAGGCCCTGGTCATCGAGATGGGCGGCGAGCCCGTCTGGATCGCCGACTCCGACCGCGCGCTCTACCACGCGGCCCTGGCGAACGCGGCCAACCACATGGTCACGCTCATCGCGGAGTCGTCCGAGCTGTTGCGCCGCATCGGCGTCGAGCACCCGGGCCGGATGCTCGGCCCGCTGCTCGGCGCGGCCCTCGACAACGTGCTCAGGCTCGGCATCGCCGGCCTGACGGGTCCGGTGGTGCGCGGCGACGCGGGAACCGTGCGTAAGCACGTCGACGCGCTGATCCTGGCGGCGCCCGAGGTGGCCGACGCCTACATCGCGCTGGCAAGACTGACGGCCGACAGGGCGCTGGCGGCCGGGCTGCTCAAGCCGGAGGAGGCCGAACGCCTGCTCGACGCCCTCGGGGGAAACATATGGACCTGACCGCCGCCTTCGGAGGGAACGCATGCAGCTGACCGTCGCCCGCAACCGCACCGACCTGGTCAACGCCCGTGGTCAGGGCGAGGTCGCGCTGGTGCCGACCATGGGCGCGCTGCACGAGGGCCACCGCTCGCTGATCCGCGAGGCCCGCGCCCGCGCCGGCCACGTGGTGGTGAGCATCTTCGTCAACCCGCTGCAGTTCGCCCCGGGCGAGGACTTCTCCCGCTATCCACGCACGTTCGACGCCGACCTTGAGGTCTGCCGCGCCGAGGGGGTGGACGTCGTCTTCGCCCCCTCGGCGGAGGACATGTACCGGCCCGACCGCCAGGTGAGCGTGCACGCCGGGCGGATGGGCGAGATCGTCGAGGGCGCGTCCAGGCCCGGCCACTTCGACGGCGTGCTCACGGTCGTCCTCAAGCTGTTCAACCTGGTCCAGCCCGACGTCGCGGTCTTCGGGCAGAAGGACGCCCAGCAACTCGCGCTGATCCGGCGCATGGTGGCCGACCTCGACCTGCCCGTGGAGATCGTCGGCGCGCCGACCGTCCGCGAGGCCGACGGGCTGGCGCTGTCGAGCCGCAACCGCTACCTGTCGGCCGACGACCGGCAGGCAGCCCTGATCCTTTCGCGGGCCCTGCGCGCGGGCGCGGTGGAGCTCACCCCGTCGAAGATCCGTGCGGCGGCGCAGGCCGTGCTCGACGAGGCCGGCCCCGCGCTGTCGGTCGACTACCTCGCGCTGGTCGATCCCGGCACCTTCGAGGAGGCGGGCGAGGCGTTCAAGGGCGAGGCGGTCCTCGCGGTCGCGGCCAGGGTCGGCGCCACGCGGCTGATCGACAACGTCGTCCTCACCCTGGACGGCTGAAACCGCCCCCCGGGCCGGGGCACTCGCGGGCGGACGTTATCGTCATGTTGACGAAATCGTCCAGCGAGGAGGTCCCCCATGAGTGCACCGGCGATTCCCCTCCGGCTGACGGCCCCTGAGCCCGGCTGGACCGCCGAGGCGGACGTGGTCGTCGTGGGCTCGGGCGTCGCCGGGCTGACGGTGGCCCTGCGGTACGCGGAGCTCGATCCGGCGGCCAGGGTCCTGGTCGTCACCAAGGACGTGCTCTCGTCCGGGTCCACCAGGTGGGCGCAGGGCGGGATCGCGGCCGTGCTCGACCCGGCCGACACGCCCGAGGAGCACCTGAACGACACGTTGGTGGCCGGGGTCGGGCTGTGCGACGTGCGGGCGGTGCGGGCGCTGGTGACCGAGGGGCCTGGCGCGCTGCGGCGGCTGATGGCGCGCGGCGCGCGCTTCGACCGCACCGCCGACGGGGACCTCCAGCTCACCCGCGAAGGCGGGCACCGGCGCGACCGCATCGTGCACGCCGGGGGCGACGCCACGGGCGCCGAGGTGCAGCGGGCCCTGGTCGAGGCGGTGCGGGCGAGCGCCGTCGAGGTGATCGAGCACGCGCTCGTCCTCGACCTGCTCAAGGACGCCAGGGGCCGGGCCACGGGCGTCACGCTGCACGTGATGGGCGAGGGAGCGCGCGACGGGGTGGGCGCGGTACGCGCCAGGGCGGTGGTGCTCGCCACGGGCGGCATGGGTCAGGTCTACGCGTCCACGACGAACCCCGCCGTCTCCACCGGCGACGGGGTGGCGCTCGCGCTCAGGGCCGGGGCGGTGGTGCGCGATCTGGAGTTCGTCCAGTTCCATCCCACCGTGCTCTGGCTGGGGGAGGGCTCCTCCGGGCAGCAGCCGCTGATCTCCGAGGCGGTCAGGGGGGAGGGCGCGTTCCTGATCGACCACGAAGGCAACCGGTTCATGCGGGACGTGCACGAGCTGGCCGACCTGGCGCCGCGCGACGTCGTGGCCAAGGCCATCATGCGCGTCATCCAGGAGAGCGGGCGCGACCACGTCCACCTCGACGGCCGGCACTTCGGCGCGGAGCGGTGGAAGGCCAGGTTCCCCACGATCTACGCGGTCTGCCGCGAGCACGGCATCGACCCCGCCACCGAGCCGATCCCGGTCGCCCCCGCCGCGCACTACGCCAGCGGCGGCGTCCGCACGGACCTGCGCGGCAGGACGTCCATCGAGGGTCTGTACGCATGCGGCGAGGTCGCCTGCACCGGCGTGCACGGCGCGAACCGGCTGGCCTCCAACTCGCTGCTGGAGGGCCTGGTGTTCGCCGAGCGCATCGCGCGGGACATCCACGAGGGACGTCCCGCGCCCGGCGAGCCCGTCGCGGGCCGGGGGCCGACCGGCCTGGTCGATCCCAGGGCCAGGGCCAGGGTCCAGGCCCACCTGAGCACCGGAGCCGGCGTGCTGCGCAGCCGCGAGTCGCTCGCGGCCACGGCCAGGGCGCTGCGCGACGCCCGCTGGACCCCCGTCGCGGTGGCGCCGTGCACCGAGGCGTGGGAGGCGACGAACCTGCTCACCGTGGCCACCGTGCTGGTGGGCACGGCGGGGGCGCGGCTGGAGACGCGCGGGTCGCACTGGCGCGAGGACTTCCCCGAGCGCGACGACAACGACTGGCTGGGGCACCTGGACGTGACCCTGACGGAGGAGGGGCAACGCATGACGTACACGCCGCACGGAGACGCGATGCCGGCTCGCCTGGCGCAGGAGCTGGCCGCGACGGAGCTGGACGCGTCCGAGGTGGACGCGCTGATCGACCGGGCGCTGGCGGAGGACCTGACGCACGCGGGCGACGTGACCAGCGCCGCGACCGTCCCGGCCGAGCAGCGCTCGGTCGCCGACGTGGTGGCGCGCGCCGACGGCATCGTCGCGGGCCTGGCGGTCGCCGAGGCGGTGTTCGTCAGGCTGGGCGCGGCGCGGGTGGAGCGCAGGGCCAAGGACGGCGAGCGCGTCAGGGCGGGCGACGTGCTGATGACGGTCGAGGGCCCGACGCGCGGCCTGCTGACCGCCGAGCGCACCGCGCTGAACCTGCTCACCCACCTGTCGGGCGTCGCCACGCTGACCGGCAGGTGGGTCGAGGCGGTCAGCGGGACGGGTGCGCGGGTGCGCGACAGCCGCAAGACGCTGCCGGGGCTGCGGGCGCTGGAGAAGTACGCGGTGCGGTGCGGCGGCGGGGTCAACCACCGGATGTCGCTGTCGGACGCGGCCCTGATCAAGGACAACCACGTGGTGGCCGCGGGAGGCGTGGCCGAGGCTTTCCGCGCGGTGCGAGAACGGTATCCGGACCTGCCCATCGAGGTGGAGGTCGACCGGATCGACCAGCTGGGTCCGGTGCTGGACGAGGGAGCCCAGGAGATCCTGCTGGACAACTTCACGATCGAGGAGACCGCTCAGGCCGTCCAAATTGTGAAAAATAGGGCGAAACTGGAAGCGAGCGGGGGGTTGACCTTGGAATCCGCCCGTGATGTAGCTGAAACTGGCGTTGACTACCTTGCGGTGGGCGCTCTCACGCACTCGGCGCAGGCCCTGGACATCGCGCTGGACCTACGGGGGTAATTGATGCTGCTCACGATCGACGTCGGCAACACGCACACGGTGCTCGGCCTCTTCGAGGGCGACGAGGTCATCGAGCACTGGCGGCTGGCCACCGACGCCCGCCGCACCGCCGACGAGATCGCGGTCGTCCTCCAGGGCCTGCTGGGGCAGTCGCCGCTGCTCAAGGGGGCCGACATCAGCGGCATCGCGATCTGCTCGACCGTGCCGAGCGTGCTGAACGAGATGCGCGAGATGTGCCGCCGGTACTACGGCGACGTGACCGCGGTGGTCGTGGAGCCGGGAGTGCGCACCGGCGTGCCCGTCCGGATGGACAACCCCAAGGAGGTCGGCAGCGACCGCATCGTCAACGCGCTGGCGGCCATCGACCAGTACGGCGGGCCCTGCATCATCGTCGACTTCGGCACCGCCACCTCCTTCGACGCCGTCTCGGCCAAGGGCGAGTACGTCGGCGCCGTCACCGCGCCCGGCATCGAGATCTCCGTCGACGCGCTCGCGGCGGCCGGCGCCCAGCTGCACAAGGTGGAGCTGGTCAGGCCCCGCTCGGTGATCGCCAAGAACACCGTCGAGGCGTTGCAGGCGGGCATCATCTACGGATTCGCCGGCCAGGTCGACGGCATCGTCGAGCGGATGGCGGCCGAGCTGTCCGACGACCCCGACGAGGTCACCGTGGTGGCGACCGGCGGGCACGCGGCGCTGGTGGTCGGCGAGTCGCGCTCGATCGACGTGCACGAGCCGTGGCTGACGCTCATCGGCCTGCGGCTCGTCTACAACAGGAACGTGACCTAGCCAGGAACGCGCCCCTGGACAGCGGAGCAGGCGGCCCCCGCTCGGGTCGGGGGCCGCCTGTGGCTGCGGACGACTACTCGGCTTCGGCGGTGTACAGGTAGTCCCACCGACCGCACCTGGTCGGGTAGCCACCCGACGGCCCGACCTGGCAGACCTTCACCCGCAGGCTGAAGACGTCCTCGGTGTCGAACTGGAACTTCTTGTAGCCCGTGAAGCCGCAGTACTTCTTGGTGTAGACCGTCGACCAGTCGTGGTCGAAGTCGCTGGCCTGGAACTGCACGTATCCGCACTTGCCGCCCTCGTCGTAGTCACGGTCGTCCCGGTCGTAGAGCCTGCCGCTGACGTGCACGGAGTTGGACTCCTGGTCGTCGTCCCACTGGACGTCGACCGAACCCTGCGACTTGGCCAGGCGGTGCTGGGCGTAGACCGGGCCCCAGTAGTCGGAGTAGTCGTCGTAGCTGGGCGAGTCGGCGGTGGTCGCCGCGCTCGCGGCCGAAGGAAGCGACAGGGCCAGCGCGCTCGTGGCTGCGACGGCGAGGAAGCCTAACGCGATCTTCTTGAACATGATCTCTCCTTGAGCTCCCCCTGGTCCGGCGCCCTACCGGTCCCCCTGAGCTCGTTGAGTCATTGGTAAGGCGGAGCTCTTGCAGCGCCCCTGCAGAGAACCGACGAACTCTTTCAGTTCGCCATATCCCCTACTCTTTGTGGGGTGAGCGAGGAACTTCCTGAGCAGATGCGCATCCGGAGGGAGAAGCTCGACCGCCTTCGCAGCGAGGGCGTCGATCCTTACCCGGTGAACTTCCCCCGTACGGCCACCAACGCCGAGATCAGGGAGAAATACCAGGGCCTCGAGCCTGACACCGCGACCGGCGACCGTGTCGGCGTCGCGGGCCGCGTCATGCTCAACCGCGTCGGCGGCAAGCTCTGCTTCGCCACGCTCCGCGACGGCAGCGGCGACCTCCAGGTCATGATCTCGCTCGACAAGGTCGGCGAGGAGTCGCTGGCGGCCTGGAAGCGCGACGTCGACCTGGGCGACCATGTCGGCATCGAGGGCGAGGTCATCACCTCCCGGCGCGGCGAGCTGTCGATCCTGGCCGACCGGTGGCAGATCACGTCCAAGTGCCTGCGGCCGCTGCCCGAGAAGCACGTGGGGCTCACCGACCCCGAGGCGCGCGTCCGGCAGCGCTACGTCGACCTCATCGTCAACGACGAGGCCCGCGAGATGGCCCGCATCCGCAGCGCCACCGTGCGCGCCGTGCGTGACTTCTGGCACGAGGAGGGCTACCTCGAGGTCGAGACGCCGATGCTGCAGCCGATCCACGGCGGCGCGGCGGCCCGTCCGTTCGCCACCCACATCAACGCCTACAACATGGAGCTCTACCTTCGCATCGCGATCGAGCTCTACCTGAAGCGGCTCGTGGTCGGCGGTATCGAGAAGGTCTTCGAGATCAACCGGAACTTCCGCAACGAAGGCGCCGACTCCACGCATAACCCCGAGTTCACCATGATCGAGGCGTACGGCACCTACCTCGACTACAACGACATGGCCGACCTCACCCAGCGCATGTACCAGAAGGCCGTGGTGGCCGCGCTGGGCACCTCGGTGGTCGTGCACGAGGGCGTCGAAGTCGATCTGGGCATCGAGCAGTGGCCCCGCATCACGCTGTACGGCGCGGTGTCGGAGGCGGTCGGCGAGGAGATCACCACCGACACGCCGCTCGAACGCGTCCGCGTGCTGGCCGACAAGCACGACGTCCACTGGGATCCGAAGTGGGGTCAGGGCAAGCTGGTCCAGGAGATCTTCGAGGCGCTGGTGGAGCACACGCTCATCCAGCCCACGTTCGTCATGGACTATCCGCTGGAGACGTCCCCGCTGACCCGCCAGCACCGCGACAATCCGCTGCTGACCGAGAAGTGGGATCTCATCGGCTTCGGCACCGAGCTCGGCACCGCCTACTCCGAGCTCGTCGACCCGATCGAGCAGCGTCGCCGCCTGGTGGAGCAGTCGCTGCTGGCCGCGGGCGGCGACCCCGAGGCCATGCAGCTCGACGAGGACTTCCTGCAGGCGCTGGAGTACGCGATGCCGCCCACGGGCGGTATGGGCGCCGGCATCGACCGGATGATCATGGCTTTCACCGGCAAGAACATCCGCGAGACCATCCTGTTCCCGCTGGTGAAGCCCTCGCAGTGACCACCTCGCCCCGCCGCCCGACGCGGCGGGGCACCCGTGGCGGGCACCCGGACTCACGCCCACCGCGCCCACCGCGCACGGCGACGTGGCATGGGCGGGCTCAGGGCACCAGGACTAGGCGGCCGCGCAGGCCGCCCGAGGCGAGGCGGGCGTGCGCGTCGGCGGCCTTCTCCAGCGGGTAGGTGTCCGCCACCCGGAGCATCAGCCTGCCCGTCTCGACGAGCCGGGCCAGCTCGGCGAGCTGCGCCGCGTCCGCGCGGAAGAAGACCGACGTGACGTCGGTGCCCCGCAGGGGGACGAGCGAGACCCCGGGCGTGAGCGAGACGAACGTGCCGCCGTCCCGTACCGCGTCGAGCGCGCCCAGGCCGATGACCGCCGCGTCGACGCAGGCGTCCACACCGCCCGCCACGAGCGCTCTGACGGACGCGGCGAGATCCGCCGAACGCGGGACGAACCACTCGGCCCCGAGGCCCCGTACGAGCTCCTCGTCGCCAGGGCCGGCGACCGCCACCACCCGCAGCCCGCGCAGGGCCGCCAGCTCCACCAGGTAGCCGCCGACAGCCCCCGCGGCTCCCGTCACCAGAAGCGCCTGTCCCTGCGACAGGCCGGCGCGGTCCAGGGCCTGCCAGGCGGTCAGCCCGTTGAGCGGGATCGTGGCCGCCTCGGCCGCGGGGACGCCCCGCGGAGCCCGCGCGACGGCCGACGCGTCCAGCACCACGTAGTCGGCCTGGGCCTTGACCGGCAGTTCCAGTCTGGCCGCCAGCCCGATGACCTCGTCCCCGACCTCGAAGGCGGCGCCCGCGCCGACCTGGTCAACGGTTCCGGCCACGTCGAAGCCGAGCCCGTAGGAGTCGAGCTGGCGCGCCACGCCGTACTGCGCCAGCGTCCCCGCGGCCACCGCGAGGTCGAAGGGGTTCACCCCCGCCGCCGACACCTTGATCCGTACCTGTAGGGGCCCCGCCTCCGGCACCGGGACCTCCACCAGCTGGGGAGCGCCGGAACCGCCGATGAGTGCACGCATGTTCGTCATGCCGTCGACCGTAGGAGGGTTACTCTCTTATGGTAAGTAGGCACCCAGAAGTGCGTAACCAACCGGGAGGAGTGCGGCGTGGCGACGACGACGGCGGCCGAGCGGCGGGTCGAGGCCAAGCAGGCGTTCGATGCCTACATCGCCGAGTGCCCGTCCAGGAAGCTGCTCGACCGGCTCAGCGACAAGTGGGTGACGCTGCTGCTCAACGCGCTGTCAGGGGGGCCGCTCCGCTACAGCGACCTGGCCAGGATCATCGCCGGGGTCAGCCAGAAGATGCTTACCCAGACCCTACGCGGGCTCGAACGCGACGGCCTGGTCACGCGTACGGTCACACCGTCGGTGCCGGTCCGGGTCGACTACGAGTTGACGCCGCTGGGCGAGAGCCTGCTGCCACTGATGGCCGCGATCAAGAGCTGGGCCGAGACGAACATCGGCGACGTCGAGGCCGCCAGAGAGCGCTACGACGCCACCCCGTCCAGCGTTTGAGCCGGGCCGGGCCGCTTGCGCCTGGCGGGACGAGCGCGCGGACGTACGCGAAGGCGGCGCTCTCAGAGGCCGGCCCGTCCCGCGCGATCGAGTCGAGGCTGCGGGCCGGTATCTCGCGCCGGCCGCGGGAAGCGCGCATTTTTGTGTATGTCGGGCGCGGCTTCCGAAGAAAATCTTCATTGAATGGATCGAATCCCAGCACATCGATAGCTGTGATCGATGCAGGAGGAGCACTGTAAGGATCAGTGTGATCGCTCATTGTGCTCCGAAGTGTGCCGACATATGGCGAGTAGTTCACATAGAGCTGATCATGTCAATGCAGTTCGTCAAATGCGACGATCGTCATGCTTGACGGCGTTTCGGAGAAGCGTTTACCTTCTGCGAGACGAGCAGCTTTGCAGGGGTCAGAGCTGTTGGGGGGAGGGCTCCCGATGGATGTGCTCACTGAAGGCGTTGAGCTCAGCCATGCCGATTTAGCGTTGCTGGCGGAGCTGGCCAAGGGAGTCACAGTAGATCGGGTCGGAAGGCGTCTGGATATCAGCGGACGGACGGTTCGCCGAAGACTTCGCGGAATCTGCGACAGAATCGGCGTGGCCACCGCGATCGAGGCGGTGGCCTGGGCCGCGAGGCGTCAGCTCATCTGACGCCTCGCCTTCAGTCGGCGATGCGCACGGCGCCCGCGAACGGGCGTCGGGCCAGCGACGCGATGCGCACGACGTCGCCCGTCTGCGGCGCGTGCACCATCATGTCGCCGCCGATGTAGATGCCGACGTGGTGCAGGTCGCCGTAGAAGAACACCAGGTCGCCGGGGCGCAGTTCCTCCCTGGAGATGTGCCTGCCCGCGGTCCACTGGTCGCCCGTGTAGTGCGGCAGCGAGATGCCCACCTGCTGGTAGGCCGCCATCACCAGGCCGGAGCAGTCGTAGGACCCCGGCCCCTCGGCGCCCCAGACGTACGGCTTGAGCTGCTGGGTGAGCGCCCACCTGGCGGCTTGGGCGGCCTTGCCCGATCCGGCGATGGGCAGGCTCACCCGCGTGGCACGGGTGCCGGGACGCCCGGCCTCGCCGATCGCGCGCTTGAACAGACCGCTCTCGACCTTGGCGACCAGCTTGGTGATGTTGTCGCGTCTGCTGCCCAGGTCGGAGACGAGCTTTTGGACCTCCGCGATGCGCGAGGTGGCGGTCGTCTTGGCCTGCTCGGCGTTCGCTCTTGCGGCGGCGAGCTGGTTGACCTCCTGGCCCCGCTCCTGCGCGAGGACGTACGTCGTGGCCGCCCTGTCGAGGAAGGACTCGGGGTCGGAGTCGGTGGCGAAGGCCAGGCCCCGGTCGAGACCGCCGGAGATGTACTCGTGCTGGATCAGCAGGCTCGCCTTGGCGCGCTTGGCGGCCAGTTCGGCCTCGCTGGTGGACAGGACCTTCTTGGCGGCGTCGACGGCCTTCTGGGCGGCCTTGAGCTTCTCGCGCTGGCCGTTGTACTGCTCGCTCAGCGTCTCGATCTCGTTGTGCATCTTCTCGACGCGGTCGGAGAGCTCCTTGAGGGAGGGCTTGGGCTCGGCGGCGGCCGAACCGACGGGGATGGCGAAGAGCAGGGCCGCGATCGCGGCGCCGACCACGCCGAACCGGCGAACGCGCCTGCTGGAGGGCGCCGGTTCTGGAGGGCGGGCGTGCTTGCCCGCCGACTTCCCCCCACGGTCGCGCGTGCGCTTCACCAACAAGCTCCTCTCGTAGGCGCCTACCGGGTTAGCTGACGGGTTCGGGCCGGAGCAGCCCTACCGGACGCGGTGATCCGGATTCACCCCGGGGTAGGTGGCGCCTGAACAGCTCGCCACCGCTGGGTCCCCGGCTCCCCGCGTGGGGATTGGGCGCGCCATCGCAACGGGTCGCGGCGGTGGCATCGTCGCTGGACACTAGTGCACTCGCGGTTGGTGCTCAACCAGAACTGCCAAGTCTGTAGAGGTTTCACAACCGAAGAGTCACAAGGTGATCTCGTGCCTACACGTACGGAACAGACTTTATGCCCACTTTGGCCAAACTTGGCATGGTAGGCGGTCGGATGAACGGGACGAATCTCAACGTGCTCGTCCGGCCACGGCATGTCACAAGATGGGGGAGAGATGAGAGATAGGGGTGAGCCGTAATCGGGTCTGTACCCTGGAGAGCCATGGAGCAGGTCGCCGAACTGTCAGTCGCTGACACCGAGACCGTCGTGCGGCGTGCCCGCACGCCCGACGTCCGGACCATCAGGCGCCTGGTCGACACCTACGCCGGCGCCGGGCCCCGGATGCTGGAGAAGGCCACCGTCACCCTGTACGAGGACGTGCAGGAGTTCTGGGTGGCCGAGAGGGGCGGGCGGGTCGTCGGCTGTGGGGCGCTGCACGTGCTCTGGGAGGACCTGGCGGAGATCCGCACCGTCGCGGTGGACCCCGACCTCCGGGGGTTCGGAATCGGTCACCAGATCGTCTCCGCCCTGATCGGTACGGCCAAGGATCTTGGGCTGCGCCGTGTTTTCTGTCTCACTTTCGAGGTGGATTTCTTCGCGGGGCACGGATTCCGGCCGATCAACGGCACACCGGTCTCGCCCGAGGTCTACGCCGAGCTTCTGGCCTCGTATGACGAGGGTGTGGCCGAGTTCCTTGATCTTGAACACGTCAAGCCGAACACCCTGGGCAACACCCGGATGCTGCTCCACTTGACATCGGGTGACGCAGTCCTTGACTAAGTGGAAAGGTGATTGTTGATACCTATGTCGATACGTTGGGCGGCACAGGCATGTGTCCTGACATGTGCCACACGCGCACTCGAAGCGAGGTGACACGGTGAGCACCGGACAGCCGCCGTATCCGCAGGACGACTCCGGCGAGAATCCGTCTCCCGGGGCGCCCGAATACGGACAACAAAACGCGAGCCGCCCTCACGGTCAGGTCGATCCCGACGCCACGGTCGTGGGCTACCGGGTCGACGACGCGTACGGGCAGCCCGGCTACGGGCAGCAGCCGCAGTACGGCCAGCCTGGCCAGCAGCAGTACGGCCAGCAGCCGCAGTACGGTCAGCCCTCATACGGCCAGCAGGGCCAGCAGTACGGCCAGCAGGCCCCCTCCCAGCCCGGCTACGGCCAGCAGCAGTACGGCCAGCAGCAGGGTTACGGTCAGCAGGCTCAGTCTCAGCCTGACTACGGCCAGCAGGGCCAGCAGTACCAGCAGGGTTACGGCCAGCAGCAGGGTTACGGCCAGCAGGCCCCCTCCCAGCCTGACTACGGTCAGCAGCAGTACGGCCAGCAGCAGGGTTACGGTCAGCAGGCTCAGTCTCAGCCTGACTACGGTCAGCAGCAGTACGGCCAGCAGGGCTACGGCCAGCAGTCCGCCTCCCAGCCCGACTACGGCCAGCAGCAGTACGGCCAGCAGCAGGGTTACGGTCAGCAGGCTCAGTCTCAGCCTGACTACGGTCAGCAGCAGTACGGCCAGCAGGGCTACGGCCA